>JANWIF010000103.1 GCA_025450035.1 Gemmatimonadaceae bacterium | reverse complement strand
TTCAAGTCGCCGGCCGGGGCGTG
The DNA here is from genome assembly GCA_025450035.1 of Gemmatimonadaceae bacterium. Taxonomy (GTDB): domain Bacteria; phylum Gemmatimonadota; class Gemmatimonadetes; order Gemmatimonadales; family Gemmatimonadaceae; genus JADGGM01. The sequence goes on along the minus strand of JANWIF010000103.1, from coordinate 17,653 downwards.
GTTCCGGAGCGAGATCGCCGACAGTGGCATGACGGATTCGGCGGAGCGTGCCGGATGGGACCGTGGGCCGATACGGCGAGGGCGAGAGGTGGTGGCATACCTCGCGAAGAGAGACGCGAACTTCCTGTTCGGCACCGACACGCCGTCGAGTCCGACATACGGCAATCTGCCGGGGCTGAACGGCTATCTGGAGATGAAGGATCTACACGAAGCGGGGCTGACGCTCGCGCAGATCTTCCGGGCGGCGACGGTCAGCAACGCGCGGGAGTTCAAGATCGACAGCGCGTATGGGACGATCGAGGCGGGGAAAGTCGCGAACCTCGTCCTGTTGCGGCGGTCGCCGCTGGAGAGTGTCGAGGCGTACAACACCATCTCGATGGTCTGGGTGCATGGGCGTGCGATCGTGCGGGACAGTCTAGCCGCACACCGGTAAGATCCCGCGGTCGCGCACTGGGCGATTCTATGACTCGCTCAGCCGTTCCGCGCCCGGCAAGCCGCCCTGCTTTCGCTCGAACGTCAACGTGCTTGCGCCGAGTGACCGATAGCGGCCATGAATCAGCCGGTCGACCAGCCCCGCCCCCGGTGTGTCGTCGAACGCTTCGAGGGCGCCCTTCGGATCCAATTGGACCGTGCCCGAGTGCAGGAACTGGCGGAGGAGCATCCTCGCCTCAGCCTTGGGCACCTCATAGTGGTGTTGCAACGCGAAGTACGCCTCGGCGGCCACCACATCGGACACGAGCACGGTGTCGCCCGCGTCCACCGCGCGCGCGAGTCGTCGGCGTGCCACCGCGAACTGGGCCATGGGTAGCCCCACAAGCAGGCGGATGACGACGGTCGTATCAAGCCCAATGGTAGACATCCGGTCCTAAGGATCCTCGTCCGCCCAACCCCGGGCGATTGATCGCTCGATCGCCGCCCAGTCGTGGGACTTTCCTTTCGCGTAGCGCCTGCCAGCACCGAGCCACGACCAATCCGGCTTCCGTCCCCTGAGTACCCAGACAGTTTCTCCGCCTACAGTGCGCCGGTCGACGTCGAGCGTATCGCCCGGTCCGATCCCGAGTTCCTCGCACAGCGCGGCCGGCAGCGTGGCCTGCCGTTTAGTAGTGATCTTGATTGCCGTCATGGTTCCAAAGATAAGGAATGCCGCCTTACTATGCAACAGTATTGTAAGGCGACCGGCGCGCAGCCAATTGGGCACACCCAATCGTGATTTCGGTAACCGACCGGATCAGCAGCCTATGGCTGCGCCTGCGGACGAGGCGTTACCTAGCAGGTCTTGTACCGCGAACGTCATGGTCCTATAATGGTAACCATATGGTTACCAGTGCCCGGATGAAAGTTCTGGATCATGTATTTGGCGCGTTAGCCGATCCGACTCGCCGCGCGATTCTTGCGCGGTTGGCGCGTGGTGACGCGACGGTCGGCGAGCTGGCCCAGCCGTTTGCAATGTCGCGGCCGGCGATCTCGAAGCATCTCGACGTGCTCGAGCGTGCAGGCTTGCTGCATCGGGTGCCGGAGGGCCGAGTGAATCGGTGCCGGTTCGATGGGGCACCGCTGCGGGACGCGTATGCGTTGATGGAGGACTACCGGGAGTTCTGGGACGACCAGATGAGCAGGCTGGCCGGACATTTCGAGAAGGAGAAAATCCGATGACAACCCAGACTGAAAAACTGACGCTGAGACTGGAGCGACTGATCGCGGCACCGCCGGAGCGGGTGTTCGCCGCGTGGACGCAACCCGATTTGTTGGCTCAATGGTCATCGCCGCCCGGAATAACGATCGACGGGGGCGACCTCGATCTACGCGTGGGTGGGTATTGGAGGGTCCAAATGCGCGGCGAAGACGGGAGCGTGCGCGAGGCGTTCGGGACGTACCGGGAGATCGTCCCAGCGAAGCGGCTCGTGTATACACATGCGTGGCGTCTGGGCGGACCGGGTGGCGGGACGACGCCGGAGACGGTGCTGACCGTGGAGTTTCGTGCGGAGGGCAGCGGGACGCGGCTGGTGCTGACGCAGAGCGGGTTCGAGTCGGCTGAGAGCCGGGATGGTCACCGGATCGGGTGGTCCAGCTCCATCGACAATCTGGAGAAATTGTTCGTGGAGAAGCGCGCGTGAGCGTGATCGACGCAATGCGCCAGCAGGCGCAGCTCACGCGCAACGTGGTCCGTCTGAATCTCGAGGGCATTTCGCACGAGCAGAGCCTGATTCAGCCCAAGCCCGCGGGGAACTGCTCGAACTGGGTCGTGGGGCATCTGGTGACAGTCTACAACAAGGTGTTGCCGCTACTGGAGCAGACGCCGGTGGAGAGTGCCGGTGATCTGGACCGATACGCGCGAGGGTCGTCCGCGCTCACGCGCGCGTCCGAGGCCGTGGCATTGCCGGCGCTGGTCGGCGCGTGGGAGGAGGCGTGCGTGCGGGTCGATGCGGGACTCGCGGCGTTGCCGCCGCGGCGGCTCGAGATGCTGGTGCCGGACAGTCCGACGGGCGACCCGGATGAAACGATGGGTTCACTCCTGGCGGTCGTGCTCTTTCACCAGGCGTATCACGCGGGGCAGCTTGGGATATTACGGCGGATCGCCGGGGAGAACGGGGCGATCGCCTGACGGGCGGCTTCTTCAGTGCATGATGCAGCCGCAACGAATTACCACAACGCCCACCCTGATTTCAGGAACCGCCGCTCAGGTGACGGGCCAGGCCATTCAACGCGCTTTGATTGCCGGATTTGTAGCTTTCGATCATGCCCGGTCCGGCAAATGAAATCACTTGTATCGTGATCTTCAGCGTTGTGCCGTGGCGGTCTCCCTGAAAGCTGAGCGTATTCAGGGCAACCCCTAACCGCTTGCCGCCCTCAGAGAGTGTTTCCGTCGAGATGACGCACGTATTGGGGATAACCACGTGATATGTGGTTTCTCCCCGAAACCTGAGATCATTTGCTGGTCCACAGCGGAATACATCCCTGCCGCCCTCGCGGAACTCCGCCTTGTCGTACACCAGCGCGTCGTTTGAGGGTGCGCTCCAATTTGCGCGTGCGGCAGGATCGGCGAATTCCGAGAACACACGCTCCGGAGGCGCGTCGTAGAACTGCTCCAGAGTAACAGTCGCGTGGTGGAGGCTCTCACTCACGATTGCACCTCAATCGAGGGTCATGGTATCCGGCGAGCGCCACTGAGCGGCTCGAGAATTGGCGCGATTGCCGGGGCTACCATCGCTCACCCAATCTAGAAGGAGTGTCAGGCATACATCGCTATGTGAATACGATAACTTTTTAACCCGGTGTTATCATCCGGTATTACCGAAACCTCCGGAGCGACCGAGTATGAGCGTCCTTCGCGAATGGCGTGCGGAAATCCGGCGCGATCTCAAGAAAGAGTACGTGGACTACGTCGTCACCACCGGGATTGCGAGTTACCGACGGACCCCTGGCAACCTCGGCGCCGTCGTTGCCGTCCGTGATATCGACGGGGACCGCACCGAGATCGTGACGCTGAGCTGGTGGAAGGACAGAGGGTCGATCGAGGCGTTTGCCGGAAAAGACATCGAGCGCGCCCGATACTTCCCGGAGGATGACCAGTACCTGCTCACGCGGCCGGAGCTGGTGCAACACTACGAATCGAGCGAGCTCGTTCGGTAGTTTTGCGGCCTCCCCCCAGGGCTAACCGACGGCAAAGCAGGGCGGTAAGTTAGCCCCACGCCACCGGGCATTCTGTGCCGGGCGCGCGTGTCTGCCAACTGTCATCGCCGGAGGGATCCATGTCAGGCGTGCCGCCAGTTGCGCCTATTGCCGGGCCCCGCCCGCTCGTTGTCCGTGTGCGATCCATTCTCGTGGACCCTCGCAGCGAGTGGGCAGTCATCGACGCGGAACCGGCGACAGTCGGCTCCATATACCGGTACGTGTTCGTCCTCGCGGCCATCCCGGCCATCTGTCGCGCGCTCAGGTGGTCCCTGCCGGGATATTTCAATGTCAGCGCGTCTCTGGCCCTGCAGCTCGCGATCACCAGCTATGTCGGGGCGTTGATCGCGGTGTACGCGCTGGCCCTCATTATCGACGCATTGGCTCCCACGTTCGGCGGTCAGAAAGGCCAGATCCCAGCGTTGAAAATCGCGGCCTACTCGGCCACCGCGGCGTGGGTGTCCGGAATCTTTCTCCTGATTCCCCTCGTGGGCATCCTGGCGCTCGTCGGTGCCCTGTACAGTCTGTATCTGCTCTACCTCGGATTGCCGGTCCTCATGAAGGCTCCGCCGGACCGATCCGTCGCCTATACGGTCGTCACGGTCATCGCTGCCATCGTCGTCTTCATGGTGATCGGCGCGATCGTTGGACGAGTCAGTGGAATAGGAGCGGGGTTTTCGGGGTATGGCGGTTATTAATAGCGAGCTTGCTTGTCCTCGTGGCGATCTGTCGGGCCACTACCAAATGTGAGGAACCACATCGGCTGCCCGCACCATCGGGTCGCCCGGTTTGCATCCGAACGTCTTCGCGAAATCCGGGTCGTCCGACAATGGGCCGATGGTGCGCCATCTGGCCGGCGAGTGCGGATCCGTCGTCACGCGGGAGCGTAGCGCGGCCGGGCGGTCGTTCTCGCGCCAGCTTTGCGCGAAGGCGACGAAGAACCGCTGCTCTGGGGTGAGCCCATCGATCAGGCCCTGGCGTCCATTGCGGGCCAGCGCGGCTTCGAGAGCGTCGTAGCCGGTGAGGACGCCGCCGAAGTCGGCGATGTTTTCGCCCAGGGTGAGACGGCCGTTCACGTGGAGCGAGTCCACCTGCACGTATCCGTTGTACTGTTGCACCATCAGTGTGGCCTGCCTAACGAAGGCGGCCGAGTCGGCGGGTGTCCACCAGTCGCGCAGATTGCCGTGCGCGTCGAAGTGGCGGCCCTGGTCATCGAAGCCGTGCGTGAGCTCGTGGCCCGCCCAACTACCGGCGAGGGATCCGTAGTTCGCGCCATCATCGGCGTTGGGGTCGAACGTCTGGGGTTCGAGCGCGCCGGCCGGAAAGACCATCTCGTTCTTGGTCGAGTTGTTGTACGCGTTGACCGTGGGCACGGTCATGCTCCACTCCGTCATGTCGACCGGCATCCCCGGCCGGTTGGCGACCCGCTGCCACTCGAACATGCTGGCGCGCTGGGCGTTCAGGACGAAGGGCCCGCCGGTAATGACGAGGTGTGAGTAGTCCCGCCATTTGTCCGGGTACCCGACCTTCTCTCCCATCTTCGCGAGCTTGTCGAGCGCGTGTGCGCGGGTGCTGTCCGACATCCAGGTGAGGTGCAGGAGCCGTTCGCGGAATGCGGCGCGCACATCGTCGATGATGTGGCGCGCGCGGGTCTTGGCGGCCGCGGAGAACGTCTTCGCGACGTACGCCTCTCCGAGGGCTTCGCCGAGCTGGCGGTCCGACGACTGGAGGCAGCGCTTCCACCGCGGGAGCAGCGCCGTCGCGCCGGTATACAGCGACGTGTAGGAGAAATCCTCGTGCACGAACGGCGTGCTGAGCCAGGGTGCGGCCTGTGCCAGCAGATGGTAGCGGAGATACGCACGCCAATCGGGGAGTGGCACGCTGTCCACGAGCACGTTGACGCGCTGGAAGTAGCCGGGCTCGTTGACATTGACATGCGTCGGCGCGTGTGTGAGGCCGCTCCGCTGGAAATAGCCTCGCCAGTCGACATTCGGGGCGAGGGCGCGCAGCGAATCGAGCGACATCGGGTGGTCGATGTTTCGTGGCTCGCGCTGCGCCACGCGCGTCAGCGAGGCCTGAGCGAGGGCCGTTTCCAGGGCCATCACGTGGTGTGCGTCGTCTTCGGCCGCGGCCTGCGCCACTCCACTCAGCACGAGCAGGCGAGTCACGTGATGCACGTACGCCGAGCGGAGTGAGTCTGCGACGTGTCCGGTATCCGTATAGTAGTCGCGGTCCGGCATGCCGAGGCCACTTTGCTGCAGTGCGGCGATGTAGTGAAACGTGTCGTGGAAATCCGGGTTCGGGGTGTACGCGAAGACCGCGCGGATGCCGCGCTCATGCAGGGCAGCGATCGTCCGCACGAGCGCGCCGCGCGTCCGGATAGCGGCGATGGTGTCGAGCATCGGCTCCAGTGGTTTCATGCCGTCGGATTCCGCCCGTGTGGAATCCATGCAGGTCGCGTAGTACGTGCCGAGCTTGCGATCCGTGCTTCCGGGTGCGGCGGTGAGGCGTTTGGCCATCACGTCGTCGAGCACCGAGCGAACGGCCAGCTCATTCCGATCCGTCATGTCGCGGGTGACGCCATCCGATGCATAGGCGGCGGGGATGACATCCGTGGCGAGCCAGTGGCCATTGGCGTAGCCGAAGAAATCGTTGCAGGCCTTGACCGTGGTATCCATGTACGCCGGGTCGAGCACCTTGAGCGGCCGGGCCGATGCAGCGGCGTCATTGGCCGTTTGTGCGGCTGCCCCGTGCGATGACAGTGCCAGTGCGGCGAGCAGCGCAACGGAGCGTGTGACGGAGCGGCGTATAGCTCCGGGCCAGGTGTTGCCGACAGGTGCAGCGGACATGAACGACATCTCCTCGGAGTCAGGGCGTGAGCCCGTGGTGCAATTGGCGAAATGGCGCGTCATCACGGCCAATGCCCGAGGCCGCAGGCTCATAATTTAGGAGCGGACCAGAAATCCGTGCGGCGACACGGGCGAATAGCCGAGCCACGGGCCGGGTGGCCGATCGTGCTATCGCGGCCCGCGTTGGCGGCGGTAGGCGGCGACTGCTTGGGCGTGGCGCGCGCGGGCGTGGACATCCCGGAGCCGTGGGTTGGCGGCGCTCTCGGCGACCAGTACGGCGAGTTGCCGGTCCGCCTCCGCCGAGGGGCCGGCATCCAGAAGCATGAGCGTCTCCCCGAGGCGTGCCCGAAAGCCGACGGACTCCCCGAGCTCGACGTCGCGACAGTGCGCGGCGGCGGCTTTGGCGGCAGCGAGTGCGTCCTTGGCGTCCGCCGAGCGTCCGAGCATCCGGTAGCAGATCGCGAGTCTGAGGGCGGCGATCGCGCTGGCTGGCGCGATATGCCGGGCTGGGGATGGTGCGGTATCCGAAACGTTCCGCGCGTCGGGCTCTTCCGGTGCGTCGTCGGCGTCGCGCGGATCGACGCCGCCGCCGAATCTCGTATCCGGCGCGGCGCGCGTGTCCCAGACCGTCGCGTAGACATCGGCTGCGAGCGGCCATGCGGATCGAGCGAGCAGCGCATCGCCGTAGGCGATCAAGGCTTCGGCCACCAGCTCGGCCGGGTGCGTGTCGCGTCCCGCCTCAGGATCCGTGGCGAGGGGCATCCCGGATCGGAACGCGGCGGCCACTGCGCGGAGAATCGCCTGCAGGGCGGCGCGCTCCGGGTCGTCCGCCGGCAGCGCGCCGATCGCGGCGGAGACGCTGCCCTCTTCGGCCGCGAGCGCGCCCGGTTCCCACTCCGCATCGCTGCGCGCGAGCACGTAGCGCAGGACGATCAGTCCCGCGCGTGAAGCCGCCCATTCGCGCGTTCCTTCGCCGTGCTGCAGCGCTTCGAAAAACGCCTGATTTTGCAGTCTCGCTGTCGCGCCGGGTTTGCGCGGAGGCAGCTCTGGCGGCAGCATTCGCGAGAACCTATTGGCGTCGCGAATACTGCGCGATTGTGTCCCGCAAGTTGGGACGAGCGGGTGTTACCCGCTAGAAAGTAGAATGGCAGCAAGCAGACAGCAGATGGAGCGGATCAGCGCTCGTGGCTACACTTGCCTGTGCAGTACGAGCGTCGTTACACGCCGATCCCCCGCTCGATCGATCGTGACCGTCACGGTGTCGCCCTCGCCGCTTCGCAGCGCCGATCGCCATGGCCAGAGCGATGTACCTCGCGGAGCGGTTCCGTTCACGCGTTCGACGACATCGCCGGTACGGACTCCGGCGCGCTCGGCGGGCGAGTCCGGCACGATGCGATGCACGACGACGCGGCCGCTGTCGCCACCCTCCCGTATCAGATAGATGCCGCTCATGTCGGCTTCGGCGGGCGGCGGCGGCGCCGGGCGGGGGCCGAGGATGAGGTGTTTGCGGGAGTAGTCGAAGATCACGAGGTGGCGGCTCATGAACTCCGCGCCGAGCAGTGCGTCGTACTGGTCCGATCGCAGCGTGCCTTCGACGGAGAGACCGGCGACGAAATCCCGCATCTCCGCTTCCTCGTGAGGGCCCAGCGTGAGCGATGGGATGCGGACAAAATCGTATCGTGTCTCGCCGCCCACGCCGGCGCCAAGCGCGGTGCGCATGCGGCGTGGGAACGCATCGCGAATCGCGTTGGCCCGAATGAACGGCTCAGTGACGAGGAGATTCGCCTTGGCGCCGAGGTCGGCGAGAAGCCGCATCGGTTTGCGCGCGCCGCTGGGCAAAGTCAGCGTGCCGGTGAGCGTGGGTGCGGTGCCCATGAACGTAAGCGGCAGGATGGCGCCCGGCCCGTGGTACGCGTAGGCCGCGGGATCGTAGAGTCGCATCACGTGTGCGTCGAAGTCCAATTCGACGACATGTTCGGCGAAGAACTGTGCGCCGATCGCGCCGGGTGCGTGGATACCCGAGTAGGGAAAGAGCAGCGAATCGAGCGGGTCGACTGAAATGAAAGGTGGCGACAGCGGGACCCCGCCGACCGACACCGGGATCGCAGCGGCGCGGCCAGTGTGCATTGCATGCGATCCGGCCCCGGTCACCGTACCAGCGTCCGTCGCCGTGAGGCCTAGCCGGGCGGCCAGGCCCGCGTCGACCGTGGTTTCGGGCACCCCGGTATCGAGGATGAACCATCGGGTGGAGTCGTGGGCGAGCCGAACCGGAATGAACACCCGGCCGTCATCGAACACGAAGGGAATCGTGGCGGTGGGCGGGGCGGATCCTGACGTACCGTGGGGCGGCGCGAAGGCGGCGAGTGCCACGGACCCTGCGACGATCAGAGACCAGGCGGGATCGCGCATCGTGTACGCCTCAGCGGCGGTTCGGGGAGAACACAGCGGGTGGCACGAGGGGCCGGCCGCGGCCGGCCCCCTTGCACCGTTTTTGATGTGTGATCGAGGGTAATGGTTGCCGCGGGTCAGAACGTCGCGATCCGGATGGCCGACGGGCCGGGGCCGACATTGATGCTGTCCGTTAGGGCGTACGTGCCCGCCTTGTACACGAACACATAGGGGTTGAGGTTCTGGCTCGGGCTTCCGAAGAAGACCTGGTACACATTGCCGGCCGAGTCGGGGCGTGCGTCGAAGGCGCCGCGGCATCCACCGCCGGTGATCGGTGCGCAGAGCGGGTTATCGGGACCGCGGACGAAACTCTGGCTGCCGATGCTCCAGATGACCGTGCCGCCGACGAAGCTGGAGATGTAAACGAGCCCTCTGCTGTCGATCGCGATGGCGCCGGGCCCGACGCCGACATTGTCCACGTTTTTGATGACCGCGAGAGTCGCGGGATTGATGATCGTCATGCTGCCGGGGTTGACGAAGTCGCCGGTGTTGACGACGTAGAGATTGCCATCCGGGCCGATCGCGCCGGCCGTGGAGTTCGTGCCGCCTGTGGAGACTGTATCGAGTTTCGCGAGTGTGTGGGCATCGACTGCCGTGACGATACCGTTGCCGATGGGGAGAAAGTCCGAGCCGAGGTTGGCGGAGATGACGAGGACGCGCGATCCCGACACCTCGATGTCCGTCGGCGATGGAGCGACGTGTACCGTGTCGCTGATCGTGTCCGATGGCTGGCCGGTGGTGAAGCGTCCGACATAGCCGCTATCGGCGTTGTCGGCGAAGATCGTCGTGTCATCGACGAAGGCCTGGCCCGTGGTATTACCCGCGGCAAAGAGGAAGAAGCGGGTGATAGCGAGCGTGTTGAGATTAATGAGTGCGACACTGGCGGCATCGCCCAGGGGGACCGCGGCGTTTTCGCCACGAACGCTGAGCGCGACGGGTGTAATGGCGTTGGAGGCGCCGAGGGCGACCTGCTTCGTATTGGCGGGATCGCCGAGCTGGAAGAGCGTGAGCGCATGGCCGGTGGAGTTGACCACGATGCCGATCTGGTGGTTCGACGACGTGCCGCGCAGAAAACTACTGACGGCGGGGCCGGTGGCCTTGTCGGACGAGCACGCGGCGCTGAGCGCGATAAGTGTGAACAGAGCGGATCGGTAGAACGAGCGTTTGTGGAACATGCTTACTCCTGGCAGTGAGAGGTGGCGGTGGGTCGAGGCCGCGGTCAGCCGGTGGAGGCGTGGCGGATGCGGAGGCCAAGCCGCAGCGTGCGGCCGGGGTACGGGTAGTCGAAGAGCAGCGCAGCGCGCGCGGCGAGGAGGTCATCGACGCCGAGCAGTGCTTCGAGGGGCCATGGGCCGTTGGCGACGCGGACCGTGGCGCGGGCGTTGGTGATCCAGTAGGCCGCGAGCGAGTTGAGCGCGGATCCCTGGATCGTGCGGCGGTCACCGGCGTACAGCGTCGTGAGATTGGCCGTGACGCGTCCGCGCGTGATGCCGGCGGAGATCGAGCCGGTGACGCGGGGCTGGTACGCGACCTGGCCGCCCAGGACCGGGCCGGCGTAGTCGGCGGAGACCGCGCTCAGTGTTGCCTGGAGAGAGAGGCCGATCCGTGGAAAGGCGACCTGCGTGCTCGCGTCCCAGCCCGAGCGGTGTACATCATAGTTGTCGGGACTCCAGACGAACTGGAAATCCGGAAACCAGAGGATCATCCCGTCGATATCGGCGCGATAGACCGCAGCCTCCCCCGAGATGCGGGCCGGGCCGAGCGTGACATCACGGAGCGCCAGGCGCGCCTCGATCTCATCACGCACGCGCTCCGGGCGCAGGTTGGGATTGGGGCGGACCAGGACGCCTTCGCGGAAATACTGGTCGGCGAGCGACGGCGGGTTGTACGATTCCCCGCCCGAGAGCGACAACAGCAGTGGGCCGCGGCCGATCGAGAGTCCGGCGCGCGGTGAACCCACGACCGCGTGAACGATCGAATTCCATTCGACGCGAATCGCGGCATCCAGTGCACCGGTGAGGCCGGCGCCCAGCGAGTGGGAAGCGCGTGCCTGAGCCCATGCGCCGTCGTCGCGTTCCACCGACGGAGCGGCCGCAGTGAGGTCTGTCGAGGCGATCGAGAGCGAGCGTGTCTCGATCCCTGCGGCGATGCTGGTGGCCGGCCCGCCGATCGTAACGGTGGCGGCGCCGATCACGCCTGTCGTGGCCGAGCGGACATCGTACGCCGGTGGGATCGAGGGCTCGGTATCCACATACCGCGTCCGTTCGTGATCGGCGTCGAGGGCGATGGACCATGCGATGAGACCGCGGTTGGCGTGCGCGCTCAGGCCACCGGCGAAGCGGGAATCGCCATCGCGGGCGCAGCAGTCCGGTGCGGCGACAGAGCCGGGGAGGCCGCGGCCGTCGTTGGTGGCGGAGCCGTGGATCGAGAGACCGACGGGGCCGTGGGAATCCGCTGACGCGGAGATCGACGTCAACGTGGCATCATCGTCATCGCGGACCGCGTTGCCACCGCCGCGTTCCGGCGGGATGAGATACGGGAAATCGCCTTGCGTGGAGTTCCGGGTGATCGTGACCACGCCGCTGGCGGTGCCCGGTGCGTCGAACCCGGCGGACATCGAGGCATCGCGCTCGCCCCAGGACGCGATCGTGGCGGTGGCGGAAAGCTCGGTGCCCGTGGGGCGGCGAGTCTCGACCAGGACGACGCCGGCGAGAGCGCCGGGGCCGTAGCGCGCGGAGGCGGCGCCGCGGATGACCGTGACCTGTTCGACATCGGCGAGGGGGATGCGGGAGAGGTCGGCCGCGCCGCTGAGCGCGGAGTTGATGGGTTGGCCGTCGACGATGACCAGGACCTCGCCGGCCCGCGATCCGCGGATCGAGATGAACGCGGGGGCGCCCGGGCCGCCTTGCCGAGTGATGAGGACACCGGGGATGCCGGCGAGGAGCGGGGCGAGCTCCTGCTGGCCGGAGGCGTCGATCGCGGCGCGAGAGATCGCCGTTGCGTCGCCGCTGGTATCCGTGATGCCGCGCACCGAGACCGTCGCGAGCCGGGCGGGAATTTCGTCGAGCGCGATGGGCGCCAGGGTGGTGCGGCCATTTACGGCAGAGATGGCTGTGTGCGCGGTCCGGTAGCCGATCGCGGTCACGCGGAGGTCGTGCGTGCCGGGCGTGAGACCGCGGAGCGTGAACGCGCCGTCGTCACCACTCGTGGTGGTGGCGTCGCCGTCCGCGTCCTCGATGCGTGCGCTCGCGATTCCGTGGCCGTCCGACCGGGAGGTGACGCGTCCGCGGATCTCGCCTGGTACCTGGGCGAGTGCGGGGCGCGCGGCCGCGCAGAGGAGAGCGAGGAGCGCCACCCTCAGGGCCGGGTGGAGCACGGCCATCGCCCGCGCGATCGCGGGTGTCCGTGTGGCGTGGCGGTTATCTACGCCGAAAAAGCACAAAGCCCGTCTCCTTCCCAAAGGAAGGCCACGGGCAAAGACACCCAGCGGATGCCCACCTCAGGTCGGGTGGGCTGTCGCTCCGGCGCGTCGCCCCGCACCCCTCCCTCGAGGGTGATCTGCGCGGGTGCGAGCGGAGCACGTCTCCTGGCTCGAGGCAGCAGTGCTCGCCTTCCCGGCACGCGGCATGGGCCGTGTACCAGTGGCAGATCCTGAGCACGCCGGATCGGCGGGTCATGGCACGCGAGCGCCGTAGCGCGTGCGTGGTGATTCCCTCCGAGCCTCTTACAGTGGCGGGGCCGCGCCGGCATTACACCGGACTTCCGGAACCCCGTTCGCGAATCAGTTGTACGGGCGAAGGTACTGGCGCTACTCCGCGCACGCAAGCGTGTGGGCGCGCGCAGGGGCGCAGGGCAAGCGCGTGGGAATGCTCGCCTCCCTGCCCTGTGGGGCCATATATTCGGGGTCGTGCCGCTCTTTGCTCCGGTCTTCGACGCTCTCAACCGGTCAGGTACCCGCTACGTCGTAGAGGGTGGCGTGGCCCCGATCCTTCACGGGTATGTCCGTGGTACGACGGATGTCGACGTGGTGATCGACCTCGATGAGACGAGTGCACGGCGTGCGATCGAGGAGCTGGAGAAGATCGGGTATCGCCCCCAGGCGCCGGTGAAGGCGAAGGATTTCGCGGACAAGCCGACGCGTGAGACCTGGGCCAGCGAGCGCGGGATGATCGTCTTCTCGCTGTACAGCGAGGCGAATCCCGTGGTGGTCGATCTCTTCGTGCGTTCGCCGATGGATTTCGAGGGACTCTGGACCCGGTCGGAAGTCCGTGCGCTCGAGGGTGGGCCGGTGCGGGTCGCATCGCTCGATGACCTCATCCGGATCAAGCGCACCGCCGCTCGTCCTCAGGATCTCGTGGACGTCACCGAGCTGGAAGCGATACGGCGTGATGCAAAGCCGGGGAGCTCGCCGGCATGACGGACCGGGTGCCGCAGCCGGCGGGAGCGGATGCGTGGAGCGAGAGCGTGGGATGGGAGGCATCGGCGAGGCTGCGCCGGGCCCGGGCGCTCGCGATGTCGGACGACGAGCGGCTACTCGTGGTCGAGGAGATGATCCGGATGGCGGTGGCCTCCGGGACCTTTCGTGCGAAGCGGCCGCACGCGACCGAGTAGCGGCGCAAGTCGCGACGGGTGAGGCATTCGCGGTGGTTTCTCGCGGGCGTGACGGTGCTGGTGACGGCGCCGGCCGCATCGGCACAGGCACCGGCGGACTCGTTGGCGGTGCACTGGAACGCTGGGGCCGCGGACTGCAAGGTGAATCCTCCGGCACCACTGGAGACACACGCGATCGGCGCGGGGACGTACATCCTGCGGGAAAGTTTGTGCGCGACGTACGAAGCGCCCTTCATGTATCTGCTGATCGGCTCGGACACGGCGATGCTGATCGACGATGGCGACGTCGCGGATTCGGCGCAGGTGCCCCTCGTGCGAACCGTGCTGAGTCTATTGCCCGCGGCGGGCTCGTCGCGGCTGCCATTGCTCGTCGTGCACACGCACCGTCACCTCGATCATCGCGCCGGTGACGCGCAGTTCGTGTCCGTGCCGAATGTGGAGGTCGTGGGCTACGATACCGCGAGTGTCAGGCGGTTCTATCACTTCACCGACTGGCCGAACGGGGTGGCGCAGATCGACCTTGGTGGGCGTACCGTCGATGTGATACCGACACCGGGCCACAACGAAACCCACGTGTCATTCTACGACCGCAACACCACGCTGTTCTTCTCCGGCGATTTCCTCTTACCGGGGCGGTTGTTGATCGACAATACGGATGCGGAGCGCGCCAGTGCGAAGCGGGTGGCCGCATTTGTGCGCGATCGGCCGGTGCGGGCCGTGCTGGGCGGTCACATCGAGCTCGATACCGCGGGTGCAACGTATTCCTGGGGATCGCACTACCACCCGGGCGAGCACGTGCTGGCGATGACGAAGGCCGATCTGCTTGCGTTGCCGGTGGCGACCGCGGCCTTCAACGGATTTTACGGCCGTAGCGGTCCGTTTCTCATGATCAACAGCATCCGCGTGCTGATCGCGGAGGCGATCGCACTGTTTGCGGTGCTGGTTGCGCTGATCGCGGCGGTGATCGTCGTGGTGCGCCGCCGCCGGGCGGCGCGCGGGCTACCCGTTACCGGCGTGCAGCCGCCTCCACCGACCGTGTAGGGTCGGCGCCCTGCCAGGTGACATCGGCGGTCGGGCCGTATGTCGGGGGGACCTGGCGATTCATCAGGCGGAGATACACGGAGAGCTGCGTGCGGTGGTGCGCGGTGTGCAGCACCCGGCGCCAGAAGACCCAGATACGCTCGCGGCGTACATCGAAGAACGGGACCTGTTCGAGCCACCAGGATTCCGTGGCGGTGGCGAGGGTGGGGAGGCGGGCGCGGGCGAGGTGGACATAGCGCGACGTCACTTCTCCGATCGTGAGCGCGGGTGGCAGGAGTTCAGTGGCGGGCGGTTCGGGTGCGCCGAGGAATTCCGCGAAGAACCGGCGTTCGGAGAGCACCTGGTGTTTCAGGATGTCACCGACCGTACTGGCGCGTTCATGCGGGCGGAACGTGAGGTCCGCGTCGGTGAACGAGTGCCAGATTGCGGCGACCTTGTTGGTTTCGCTCGCGTAGGTGTCGAGGATGTGCTGCGCGAATGCCAGCACCGCGCGCGGCACGTCGGCGTCCGCGATCTCGGTGTGCGGGTACGTCATTGCCATTGGCCACCACCTCGCCGATTCACGCTATCGTCCTGCAAGGCAAGATATCGTCGGATGCCGGCGCGCGTTAGCCGCCTCTGCCAGAGCGTCAGGGAGCTGGCGGCATCGTGGGACATTCGCCGTTGCCCAGGAGGAACGTGAGCGCAGCGGGCAGCCGCGCACGCCAGGCCGGCTCACCGTGCTCGGCACCGGGGACAACCCAGTAGCACGTTCGGGTCTGGGGGGAGTGCGCGGTGATGAGATCCGCGAGCGTCCTGGCGTTAGTGACCATTTCCTGACGGTCATCGGGCGTCGAGCCCTCACTGGTCCCTACCCCGATGTACACGCGGGCGGGCCACGTTTTGGCGGTGTCCGCGGCGTGAAGCAGGGCCTGGTCGCTGATGTGGAGGGATGGGCTTTCGAGGAGGAGGAGACCGTAGTGACCCGGGCGTACGATCGCCGTGTAGACGGCGATGGCGCCGCCGTACGACATCCCGGCGAGGCCCGTGTATGCGGCGTCGCTCCGCACGCGGTACTTCGACTCTATGAGGGGCCGCACCTCACTCTCGAGGAAGCGGGGAAAGAGTTTGCCATGCGGGTCCGGCATTGGGGGGTTCCAACTCTCGGGCGCATCGGGGTATGGGAGGTATTCGTCGGCGCGGTCGCGCGCGGGCGAGTGCGATTCCCTGGTGGATCCGCCGTTGTCGATCATGACGAAGACCGTGGGTGGGATGGTGCCCTGCCCTGTCAGGGCTGCGGCGGTGCTTTCGAGCCGGCGCCCGCGCTGCGTGGAGATGCCGTCGGTGAAATACACGACCGGATATCGCCTTGATGTCATCTGTGGATCGTCGTAGCCGGGCGGGACCCAGATGCGTAGGAGGCGCGTATTGTGGAAGATCGAACTATGCAGCGTGAGCGTGTCGGTGTGCGCTGGAGATTGCGCGTGCGCCGTGACCGGCGCGAGCGAGATCACGAGCGCTACCATCACGCTCAGCCTCTTTCGACCTTCTCCCATTCGGACTCCGTCGGTGGGCGTTATCAGCGATCTGATGCGGGTACCCTTCGTTAGTGACCGATACTGCCTCGTGGGTTTGAACCCTGAGATGGTCCGAAGGAGGCCGAACAGCTCGAATGGCGATTCAGTCCGCGACTCCACCGCCGTCCACGACGAGGGCGGCCCCGGTCATGAACGACGAGTCGTCCGAGGCGAGAAAGAGAACGGATTTCGCGATTTCGTCCGGAGTGCCAATCCGGCCCATGGGCCGCTCGGCGCAACTCACGAGGTACGCCTCGAGGTCCTGGCCGCGTTTCTTGGCGTCGTCCGGGAGCATCGGCGTGTCGACATCGCCCGGGCAGATGCAATTCACCCGGATGCCCTGTTTCGCGTGGTCGATCGCCATCGCCTTGGCCATCACGATCAGGCCACCTTTGGCGGCGCAGTATGCGGCGCCGAGCGCTCCACCGACGATGCCCCATCCCGAGCTGTTGTGAATCACGACACCGCGGTGCTGCGCGATCATGATCGGGATGGTGTACTTCGACATCAGGAATGCGCCTTTGAGGCTGACATCGATCGTGTCATCCCATTCCTG
Organism: Gemmatimonadaceae bacterium; assembly: GCA_025450035.1. Lineage (GTDB taxonomy): Bacteria > Gemmatimonadota > Gemmatimonadetes > Gemmatimonadales > Gemmatimonadaceae > JADGGM01. The sequence goes on along the minus strand of JANWIF010000103.1, from coordinate 923 downwards.
TTCCGTGCAATCCGGGACCGTTTTCGGGAAAAAGACGCCGGCGTTGTTGAAGAGGATGTCGATGCGGCCGAAGGCTTTCACCGTGGTGTCCACGGCTCGCCAGCAATCAAGCGCTACCCGCACATCGGCGGCCACGAAGATCGCCGCGCCGTCGCCGCGTATGATCTCGTCCACGACGGCCTGACCGCGCGATGCGTCGCGTCCAGTAATCACGATCCGTGCGCCTTCGCGCGCGAACAGCAGTGCTGTCGCTTTGCCGATCCCTGATGTACCGCCTGTGATCAGCGCGACCCGTCCGTCCAATCGCATCGTCCGACGCCTCCGCCGAGTGAGAGTGCTGGCGGATGATCGCATACGGCGCATCGGGCTGCCAGCCGGCGGTGTGCGTCCGACGCGGGACGATCGGGGCTGATAGATTGCGCGGCCTGATGCCTGACGTGACGCCGCGTGACATTGCCAATCCTCAGCCAACTCGCCAGGACCGGGCGGGCGCATCGCGCCTGCAGGTGATCGCGGGATTCGCGGTGATCTACATCGTCTGGGGATCCACCTATCTCGCGATCGCGTACGCGGTGCGGTCGCTGCCCCCCGTGCTGACGACCGCGGCCCGGTTCGTGGTGGCGGGTCTGATCCTGTGCATCTACGCGTGGTGGCGGGGCGCGCCGCGGCCGGTGTGGACGGAGTGGCGGGCGGCGGCGATCGCGGGCGCGTTGCTGGTGGTGGGTGGTACCGCGACCGTGTGCTGGGCGGAGCAGTGGGTGCCATCGGGGCTGACATCCCTGCTCTGTGCGACCGTGCCGCTGTGGTTCGTGCTGCTCGAATGGATGGCGCCCGGCGGGCAGCGTCCGCACGGGCTGGTGGCCGCTGGCGTCGTGCTTGGGCTGATCGGGTTGGCCGTACTGAACGATCCGTTCAGCAATACG
>JANWIF010000102.1 GCA_025450035.1 Gemmatimonadaceae bacterium | reverse complement strand
GTTTGCGCCAGCCGCGCTTCGCCTTTAGTCGCTCTTACGGGGGCAGGGGTCTAGCTCGCCCCGGCCGTTTTTAACTGGGTATCTCGCCCAAACGGGGCCCCCGCTTGGGGGCCCGCGTCTATAGGTACGCCACGTCGCCATTGCGCGACCTCGCGGCTGGCGTTACCGTCATATGGGTATACCATAGGACGACGACCCATGGCAAGAAAACAGGAAGTCCAGCAGGGTACGCTCGCGTTGATGATCCTCCGTACCCTCGACGTGCTCGGCCCACTGCATGGGTACGGGATCGCGCGCCGCATCGAGGAAACGAGCAAGAGCCGCATCACGCTCAATTACGGCACGCTGTATCCGGCGCTCCTCAAGCTCGAGCAAGAGGGTTTCGTCATCGCGGAGTGGCGCCAGTCCGAGACCAACCGCCGAGCCAAGTTCTACGCGCTGAGCATGGCGGGCCGCAGGCAACTGGCGCGCGAAGCGCGCGAATGGCACCAGACGGCCGATCTGATCGCCGCCTTTCTCGCGCCGCGACCAGGGGAGTTATGAGACACATTCGCGCCGCGCTCGCGCGCGTCGCCGGCCTGTTTGCCGGACCGCGCGCGGACCACGACACCCGCGACGAGTTGCAGTCCCACGTGGACATGGAGACCGCCGAGAACATCCGGAGGGGCATGGGACCGTCAGCGGCGCGCCGCCAGGCGCTCCTCGCCTCGGGCGGACTCGCGATCGGCGCCGAGGCGGTGCGCGCGCAGCGGGGCCTGCCCTGGCTCGAAAACATCGTGGCCGACATCCGGTATGCCCTGCGCGCTCTGCGACGGACCCCCGCGTTCACCATCGTCGTCATCACGACCCTGGCGCTCGGCATCGGCGCGAACACCGCGATCTTCAGCGTTGTGCGCGGCGTGCTGCTCAAGCCCCTTCCCAACCGCGACGGGGATCGGCTGGTGTACCTGCGCCAGTCGCTCGACGGGCCAGGCGGAGAGAACATCTCCTTTTCGGTGCCGGAGGTGCACGATTTTCGCGATGGCGCCAAGACCCTGGGTGGCATCGCGGAATACAGTCAATTCACCCTGATCCTCCAGGGCACCAACGACGCCACCCGCCTCAGCGTTGGTCTCGTCACCGGCAACTTCTTCGACGTCATGGGTCTCTCGCCCGTGCTCGGCCGCCTCACCAGGCCCAGTGACGACGGACCCGGCGTGCCGCCGGTGATGGTTCTGACCCACGAGTTCTGGATGAAACGCTTCGGCGGCGATCCGGCCATCGTCGGCAAGCAGGTCAAACTGGACGGCACGCCGGTGACGGTAATTGGGGTGCTCCAGCCCGCACCGTTCTTTCCGGACCGGATCGACGCCCTGCTCAACATGGTGATCAGCCCGCACCACCTGAGTGCGCTGATGGTACAGGGCCGCACGCATCGCATGACTGAGATCCTCGCCCGCCTCGCGCCCGGATCCACCGTGGAACAGGCGAAGACCGAGGTGGCGGCCGTCTACTCGCGTATGCAGCGTGAAAACAGAGCATCCTACGACTCGGCGTCGCATTATCGCGTCGAGGTCATCCCCTTCAGAGAGGCGCTCGGCGAACGCGCGCGCTTGACATTGTGGCTGCTTATGGCCGCCGCCGCATTCGTCCTGATCATCGCCGCCGCCAACGTCGTGAACCTGACGCTCATGCGCGGCGTCGGCCGCGATCAGGAGCTCGTGGTGCGTGCCGCGCTCGGCGCCGGCGTCGCACGGCTCCGGCGGCTCCTGCTGGTCGAGAATCTCGTGCTCACGACCGTGGGCGCGTTCATCGGCGTGATCATTGCCTTCGGCGGCGTCCGGCTCCTCACATCGCTGGCCGAGCGGTACTCGCCGCGCGCGAACGAGATCCAGCTCGACGCGGCGACACTTGGCTTCACGCTGACCCTGGCGATTGTGCTGGCACTCCTGCTCTCGGCCGTCGCATCGGTCCCCAGGGAAGGCACGCTCGGTGGCCGTATCGGCGCGGGCGCCCGGCGCTTGAGCGGTGGCCTCCAGCAGCAGCGGGTGCAGCGCGCGCTCGTCGTCGCGCAGATCGCCGTGTCCGTCGTGTTGCTCGCGGGTGCCGGCCTGCTGACGCGCACGATGATCCAGCTCTCGGAAGTCCACACCGGTCTCCAGACCGAAGATGTGCTCACGATGCAAGTGCAGCTGCTCTCGTTCACGAGTGGGTTCACCCCGGACGAGATTGCCGCTTCCAGGACGGGCTACGATCGCATCCAGCGCGAAATCCGGGCCCTTCCGGGCGTGATCGACGTCGGGCTCGGCTCGACGATGCCGCTCCAGTTTCAGGTGGGGCAGCTCGAGGTGAAGGCGGAGGGCCAATCACTCGCCGTGGGTCAGGCGACACCGCGAGCCGAGTTTCGAACGGCCGATCCCGAATACTTTCGCGCTGCCGGGATACCGGTGCGCCGCGGGCGGGCGTTCACCGCCACGGATCGAGGCGGCTCTGGGCGAGTGGTGATCCTCAACCAGATACTCGCGGATGAGCTGTTCCCGGGGGAGGATCCGATTGGGCGGCGCATGGCGTGGACAGGCGACGTGTTGAGGTTCACACCGTATAGTGGCGACTGGCGCACGGTGGTCGGCGTGGTCGGCAATACGCGAGACGGCGGACTGGATGCGGCCCCGCGGCCTGCGGTGTTCATGCCCTTCGCGCAGGAAATCACCGTGGGCGGAGGGCTGGTGATCCGCGCCCAGGGGCAAACGCCGTCGTTGGTGGCGTCGGCGATGCGCATCGTCCGGGCGATTGCCCCCACTGCGCCGATCGAGAACGTGCTGACCGTGGCGCAGATCAAGGATCAGAGTGTCGCGCCGCGCCGGCTCAACGCCGCGCTGGTGTCGTCGTTCGGCATCCTGGCCGTGATCATCGCCACTGTCGGCATCGCCGGTGTCCTCGCGTTCTCGGTCAGCTCGCGCACCAACGAGATCGGCATCCGAATGAGTCTGGGGGCCGATCCGGGCCGAGTGCAGCGTATGATCCTCGGCGAAGGTGGCGTGTTGCTGGCGAGTGGTCTCGCTCTCGGAGTGGGCGGCGCATTCTTCGCCGCGCGCATCATTCGGGGACTGCTGTTTGGTGTCCCGCCGCACGACCCGATCACCTTGATCGGCGTGGCCGTGACGATGGCGGCGATCGGCATCGGCGCGTGCTGGGTTCCTGCGTTGCGGGCGTCACGGATCGATCCCGCGATCACCATGCGCTCGACGTGATAACCGTCGCGGCCGCCAACGCGCGCGCACGGCGCGTGTACTTGCAAAGCGGATCGGGAAACTCTCGGGAATATTTTGTGAAAACGGGCACCCACAGGGATGCCCGTTCGTATAGGCGCCCTGGCGCGTGATACAGCGGCTGGGCGTAAAGGGGCTGGCGGCGACCTTACATGATCCGGTCTGGCGCGCCGAGCTAGTAGTCGCGCACAATCCGTTTTGGCATGCCTGGACGCGTAGGCCAGGTGACGCCGACATCAAGGCTGCCGGCCTCTGAGGGCACTCGCATGCGACAGCGAGGTCTGACATCATCACGACTTGCCGATCGCGTCGTCGCCCGGCGCGGCCGGGTGCTCGCTCTCTGCGTTGGTGCCGCAGTGGTGCTGTTTTCAAAACCTATGGCCGGCCAGGCGACGCGCCCGTCACCGGTGTGGAACGACGTGTTCGAATCTTACGTGCGCGCGAGACAGCCCGATAGCGCGCTACGGGTACTGCACCGCGCCGTCGCGGATGGCGACTCCGCCGTTCGCGTGACTCGGTTCGCGCTCCACGAGGGCAATGAGTGGTACAAGCGCGGGATCGCGATCAGAAACATCGATACGCTCACGGTCGCGATTCGCTATCTCGCGTACGCCGACTCGCTGGTGCCGAGCGATCCGGCACGATATCTGATTGTCGCGGCGCGCATTTGGATCGGGACAGGCGCCGAGCACCGCGCTGCGGAGACAAAGAGTTGCAGGCTCGCGAAATTGGCGCAGTCCAATTGGAAACAGGCGTTGGCCGGCTTCCGAACGACTGAGCGGGATGGCCCGCCAGAAGACCCCGGAGTTGGCGTCGTTATCAAATCCATGCCAAAGGTCGAGCATCAAGTGGCGGCGTTCTGCAAGTAGTGGCGCGCCGTTTGGCGATTTCGTCCGGCGAATGTTGGAGTCTGACTGTGGCAGTTCGGGCACAGTAGCCGCAAGTTCTCGGGGCGGTAGTCGTCGTTGATCCCGTTGATGTGGTCAAGAACGAGCATCAGCGGCTGGTCAAGAGGCGCGGGCGCCTCGCGGTGCGGATCGCGCGCCGCAGCGCCAGGAGTGCCGTTCTCAGTTCACCGGGACGAACGGCGGCAAATCCCATCAGGAGACCCGGCGGCAGCGTCGCCCGAATCGCGTCCCGCGACAACGGGGCGACCTCCACACCGGCGCGCAAGGCGCTGCGGGCAACAGCGGCGTCATCGATCGAGCGATCCGTCAGCCAACCGACCACGTGCATCCCCGTCTCCGTGGGCGTCGCATCGAGTATGCCGGCGAGCTCCCGCGTCACGCCGGCGAGCAGCGATCGTTGTCGCGATGCATACACGGCGCGCATCCGCCGGGTGTGACGGGCGAAATGGCCCGTCTCGATGAATTCCGCGAGCGTCGCCTGCTCGAGACCCGGCGCCAGGTGGTCGGCGATCGACCGCGCGGCCCGAAACACCTCGATGAGCGAGTGGGGTACGATGAGGTACCCTAGCCGCAGCGCCGGAAACATCGTCTTGCTGAACGTCCCCACGTAGATGACCCGGCCCATCGTGTCGAGGCCTTGGAGCGAGGGAATCGGCGATGCGGTGTACCGAAACTCGCTGTCATAATCATCCTCCACAATCCACGCGCCCGTTCGGTTCGCCCACTCCAGCAGTTCCAGCCGGCGTGGCAATGACATGGTCGCCCCAAGCGGGAAATGGTGAGAGGGAGCCACGCAAGCCATTCGTGCGTTCGGGGCGCGCTGCAGGCCGTCGCCGACCACAAGCCCTTCGGAATCGACCGGTACGCCGGTGATGGTCGCACCCGCGGCCCGGATGAGCGCGCGTCCCATCAGGTACCCAGGATCTTCGACCCACACGGGGTCGCCCCGGTGCAGCAGCACGCGGGCGACGAGCTGCATCGCCTCCTGCG
>JANWIF010000101.1 GCA_025450035.1 Gemmatimonadaceae bacterium | reverse complement strand
CCCCCCCCGCGGCCCCCCCCGCCCCCCCCGCCGCCGCCGGGTCGTTCGAGCACCGTATAGGCGTCACCGGTGGGGAGCCACTGGATCTGCCCAACGCCATCGGCGGCGAAGTCGCGGGACTCGAACAGCCGGTGTAGCATGGAGTCGGCAGCTGGCGTGATCTCCTGGGCGGCGCCTGGTGCTGCGGCCGCGGCGATGATGAGGAGTGCGGCACGCATGGCGCGGCGGGGGCGCGCGGGGGGCGCGGGGGGCGCGGGGGTGCGCGGCTGGGCGCGGGGCCGGTGGCAGTCCGTGGTCATGGCGGGACCGGGGCGGAGGTTGTGAATGGGCGGATATCGGATATTGTATCCGATAACCCCGACACTGGCAATCGCAACGCAGTCTGGAGGAACCATGAGGCCGATGGCGTGGCGAAGGACGACGCGGTGGCACGTGAGCGACCTCATCGTTGGCATCGCGTCTTCGGACCCAACGTGATGACCATGGTAGGACAGACGTATGCGGGGCGCGGCGCGCCGCGGCCCGGGGTGCACGATCTATCGTATCTGCACGATGGGTGGGTCTTGCCTGCTGCCATCTTTTGGATATTTTATCCGAGAGGGTGCACCTTCCCGGATATGGACTCTGGTCTGACATTCCCCGAACGATCGCGTCGCGCGGACCTGCCGCGTGGTCGTGGCGTTCGAACGGCATTCACACCACCGCCCACCGCGACGCGGCGCGCCCCCGATCCTGGGCGATCGACCCTCTAGCCCCCTGTGCCATGACTCGCGCTTCTACTCGCCCGATCGCCCGCAACACGACGCCGACAGCTCCTTCGATGCGGCGGCCCAACACAACTGGCCCAATCGAGCGCCTGACGCTTACCGCGGCGACGCTGCAGGCGATCCGCGAACGCATTCTGTCGGGCGCGTACGGTGAGGGTGAGCCGTTGCGCCAAGATGCAATTGCGTCCGAACTCGGCGTGAGCCGTATTCCGGTGCGCGAAGCGTTGCGCCAGCTGGAAGCCGAGGGGCTCGTGACGTTCAGCCCGCACCGCGGCGCCGTGGTCTCCACCTTCTCCATCGCCGAGATCGAGGAGCTATTCGAGTTGCGGGCGCAGATCGAAGGCGATCTGGTGCGCCGCGCGGTTCCCGAGATGACGGCGACCGACTTCTCGCGGACGGAAGAAATCCTCGACGCCTATGAGTCCGCCTTTCGGCGCCGCGATATTGCGGCGTGGGGAGACCTGAACTGGCAGCTGCATTCGACGATACTGGCCGCGGCTCGCCGGCCGCTCACACTGGCGATCGCCGAGAACCTTCACCGACACTCCGACCGGTATGCGCGCATGCAGCTGTCGCTCACGCATGGCGAATCGCGTGCGAGTGAGGAGCATCGTGCGATAGTGGCCGCGGCGCGCCGCCACAACGCGGATCGTGCGAGTCAACTGATGAGCGCCCACATTACGGGTGCCGGCCGGTCGCTCGTCAAGTTTCTCCGCGCCCAGCGCGGTGAAGAGTAGGACGGCGCTCTCTGTCGCGCGCGTGTTCATGCGCGGCGCGACGCGCGATTCTCATTTGCCCTGATTGACGCATGCCATCTCCCGCGATCCTTCAAGATTTTATTGCCGGTACGTTTCGTCCGATGGGCGATGGCGGCGGGCGAACGATTCCGTCGATCAATCCATCCGACGTGTCGGATGTCGTCGCTCTCGTTCCGGAAGGGACACCGGACGATGCGCGCGCGGCGGTGGATGCGGCGGCGGAGGCGCTTCCCGCATGGCGCGCGCTTTCCGGACCGGCGCGTGCGGAGTATCTGCACGTTTGGGCGGCGGCGATCGCGCAGCGCGCGGATGATCTTGCGCGGGCGATGACGCGCGAGGTCGGGAAGCCGATTACCGAATCGCGCGGCGAAGTGGGACGGGCGGTGGTGATCCTGCGCTATTACGCCGGCGAGGCGGTGCGCGAGGCGGGGCAGGTGATCCCGTCACAGGTGCCGGGGGCGCTGCAGTTCACGCTGCGCGAGCCGTTAGGCGTGGTGGCGCTCATCACGCCATGGAATTTCCCGCTGGCGATCCCGCTCTGGAAGGCGGCGCCGGCGCTCGCCTTCGGCAACACGGTGGTGCTCAAGCCGTCGGAGATGTCGTCGCATGTCGCGGCACTGCTGGCCGAGACGGCAGCGGCCGCGCTGCCGCGGGGTGTGTTCAACGTCGTGTACGGCACCGGGCAGGCGGTGGGCACGCCGCTCCTCCGCCAGGCGGCCGTGCGCGGGATCTCGTTCACCGGTTCGTCCGCGGTCGGAGCGTTGGTGGCGGCGATCGCCGCCGAGCGCAACGTGCGCTACCAGACGGAAATGGGCGGCAAGAACGTGGTGATCGTGGATCGTGACGCGGACCTGGATGCGGCGGCGGCGCTTACCGCCGCGGGGGCGATGCGATACGCCGGCCAGAAGTGCACGGCGACGAGTCGCGTGGTGGTCGTGCGGGAGGTCGAGCGCGACTTTCTCGCGCGGCTGCAGGCTCAGGTGGAACGGCTGCCCCTGGGCCCCGTGGATGATCCGGCGGCCGCCGTCGGGCCCCTGATTAGCGCGCATTCGCGCGATGCGATCACGCACGCGGTGCGCGACGGGAACGCCGAGCATCTCTTCGGCGGACAGTTACCTAACGATTCGCGGTTCACGCATGGATATTTCTTCGCACCGCTCGTCATCCGCTTCCCCGACGCCGACACGCCGTTGGCCCAACGGGAGTTGTTCGGCCCCGTGTTGGGCACGCTCGTGGCCGATGACGTGGACCACGCCATCGCGCTCGCCAACCGTACGCCGTACGGACTGAGCGCGTCCCTGTTCACGCGCGATATCCGCGGCGCGCTGCGCTACATCCACCGGATCGAGGCCGGCCTGGTGCGTGTCAACGGCGACACGACCGGGGTCGATCCGCATGCGCCGTTCGGCGGCATGAAGGGATCCAGCTCGGGGAGCCGCGAGCAGGGCCCGGCGGCGCGGGAATTCTATACCGAGACCAAGACCGTCCAGATCAACCCATGAGCTCTTTCACCATGCGCAAACAGGATTGGCGCGGTGTGTTTCCCGCAATCACGACACCCTTTCGCGACGACCTGAGTGTGGACCACGGATTCCTCTGTGAGCACGTCACCTGGCTCGTCCAGGAAGGCGTGCAGGGCATCGTGCCGCTCGGCTCGTTAGGCGAGGCGTCGACGCTGACGTTCGAAGAAAAGGTGCGCGTGTTGGAAACGTGCCGGTCGGCGCTGGGACCGGAGACGCCGCTCGTGGCCGGCATCTCAGCGCTCAGCACCGCCGAAGCCGTGGCGCTGGCCAAAGCCGCGAACGGCCTCGGATGCGACGGGCTGATGGTGCTGCCACCGTACGTGTACCAGGGCGACCGGCGGGAGATGACGGCGCACGTCATCGCGGTGCTCAATGCCACGCCGCTCTCGTGCATGCTGTACAACAATCCGATCGCCTATGGCACGGATTTCCTGCCGGAGCAAATCCGCGGATTCGCGCGGCACGACAACCTGCACGCGGTCAAGGAGTCGAGCGGCGACGTGCGGCGTATCACGGCCATTCGCGAGCAGATCGGCGATCGCTTGGCGATTTTTGTCGGGCTGGACGACCTGATCGTCGAAGGAGTCGCCGCAGGCGCGGTGGGATGGATCGCCGGACTCGTGAACGCGCTGCCGAAGCCATCGGTGCGCCTCCTCGAACTCATCACGGCCGGCCGCATCGACGAGGCACGTGCCCTGTATGAGTGGTTCCTGCCGCTGCTGCGATTGGACACCGGTCCCAAGTTCGTGCAACTGATCAAGCTCGTGCAACGTGAAGTGGGGAAAGGCAGCGCCACGGTCCGTCCGCCGCGGCTCGCCCTGGAGGGGGAGGAGCTGTCGGGAGCGCTGTCGTTGATCCATGACTGCCTTGCCGCGCAGCCTGCGGCGTAATCGTGCGCGCGGCTGACGCGATGCCCGAGATCCGTACGATGGAGATCGTTGACTCCCACACCGAAGGGGAGCCTACCCGCGTGGTGATCGACGGCTGGCCACAGCCGGCGGGCGACACCATGAGTGCGCGGCGCGAGACGTTGCGCCGCGATTTCGATGCGGTGCGCGCCGCTGTAGTGCTCGAGCCGCGTGGACACGACGCGATTGTCGGGGCGCTGCTCACCCCGCCGGTGAGCGACGATGCCGTGGCGGGTGTCATCTTCTTCAACGACGTCGGCTACCTGGGAATGTGCGGACACGGGCTGATCGGTGTCGTGCGCACGCTCGAGCATCTCGGCCGCATCGGTCCGGGAAGCGTCCGCATCGACACCCCGGTGGGCACCGTGCGCGCCGATCTCGCGCCCGATGGAACGGTAAGCTTGGAAAACGTTCCTTCCTATGTGCTTCACGACGGCGTGACGCTAAACATCCCTGGGTTAGGCACGGTGCGCGGCGATGTGGCGTGGGGGGGCAACTGGTTCTTCCTCACCGAACGCCCGCCGTCCGCGCCGCCGTTGGCATTGTCCGAGGTTCGCGAGCTGACGCGCATCGCGATGGCGATTCGGGATGCGTTGGCAGCGGCCGGGATCACGGGCGCCGATGGCGCGCCGGTGGATCACGTGGAGTTGTTTGGGCCCCCTCGGCGTGCCGGCGCCGACAGCCGGAATTTCGTACTGTGCCCAGGGGCCGCCTACGACCGGTCGCCGTGCGGCACCGGAACGTCGGCCAAGATGGCAGCGCTCCACGCGCACGGTCAGTTGCGGGCCGGGCGTCGGTGGCGCCAGGAAAGCATCACCGGCAGTCTGTTTACCGGGTGGGTGGATGAGCGCGACGGCACGATCGTGCCGCACATAGAGGGGCGGGCGTTCGTCACCGCGCGTGCGACGCTGCAGTTCGATCCGCGCGACCCGTTCCGGTTCGGCATCGCGGAGCCGTGATGGACGGCGCGAAGCCGGACGTCGTGATCATCGGTGCGGGTGTGGTGGGCGCGGCGTGCGCGCTCGCGCTGGCCCGCGAGCGGCTCGACGTGCTGATCCTCGATGGGGAATTCCCCGGGGGCGGCACGACGGCCGCGGCGATGGGACATCTCGTGGTCATGGACGACTCGCCGGCGCAGCTGGCGCTCACGGTATACTCGCGGGGCTTGTGGGACGAGATGGCGGATGCGATGCCGTCCGATTGCGAGTACGAAGTGCGCGGGACACTCTGGATCGCCGAAGGGGATTCCGAGCTGGCAGCGGCCGCGGCGAAGCAGCGTGTGTACGCGTGCCAGGGGGTTTCGTCGTCGGTCGTGGACGAAGCGGAGTTGGCCCGCCTCGAGCCGGCGTTGCGCCGCGGATTGGCCGGCGCACTGTTCGTTCCCGGTGATGCCGTGCTCTACCCGCCTAACGCAGCGCGCTGGTTGGTCGCGCGTGCGGTGGAGCATGGCGCCGTGCTCCGTGAGCGATGCGCAGCCGAGGAGATCGGGCCCGGCTGGGTACGGGTGCGCAGCGAGAGCGGCGGCGTGGCCACGATCTCGACCGGCGCGGTGGTG
>JANWIF010000100.1 GCA_025450035.1 Gemmatimonadaceae bacterium | reverse complement strand
TACGCGATCGATTTGCGAACGGCTCCCGCATCCAAGCGGGAGCCGTTCGCACGTGCAGCGTCGTCCGCCGCGATCCGTTAGTTGGTCACCACGATCGTTCCGACAAAAGACGGATATGCAGACGGCGGATGAAACATGCAGTGATAGGTGAACGTGCCAGCCTGATTGAACGTGAACTGGAACGTCGCGCCCGCCGTTGCGCCGCCATACGCGCCCCCTCCACTCGGCGGCGTGAGTCCTTGCGAGTTCCACAGCCCCGTATCGCTGGTGCTGCTGTGTTCCGACGGGCCGTTGTTCACCCACTGCACCGTGGTTCCCACCTTGATCGTGTCCACCGCTGGCGAGAAGCTGAAATTCTGGACCGTGATGTTGACCCCGCCGGTCGGGGGCGGCGGGTCATTCACGGTGCCGGTGGGACTGGAGTTGCTGCCGCCGCACGATATAGCCGCCGCAACGATGCCGATTGTCACGAATTTTGAAACGCGCATGTTGACCTCCATGCTTCGAGCGGGGACGGGGTCGCACGAGCCTCGTGCTCGCAGGTCCATCCTCGACAGGCGTGACACCAAGCGGCGCATGGCGAGTGGAGTTCCCAACGGCGGTGAGACGGACGGATCCGTGCGGGGCGAACCAGGCTCAGCGCCCGATGTGCTCCTCGATCCACGCCAGGCTCTGCCCAACGTGCGCACTCCAATACGCCCAGCTGTGCGCACCAGGGTACTCGGCGTACACGTGACCCACGTGCATCGATGTGAGGGCTCCCGCGAAGGCGCGGTTCTCATCCACGTACGGATCGTCCCGGCCCACGTCGATGTAGAGCGCCGGAATCATCGACGGCCGAGTGTCGCGCAATCGCTCGAGTCGCGTGAGCGGGTCGCGGGCCCGCCACCCGGCCAGATCGTGCCCGAACGCCTTCTCGAGCGACGGCCAGAGATTTCCCACGCCGGCGCGGAGCTCGGCCGTGGAGTGCGCGTAGACATCCGCGCCACGGTACGGATGCGGGCCGCCGTACATGAGCTGCAGCGTGCCCGAGTGGCTGGCGGCGGCGCTCCACACGTCGGGATACTGGAGCGCCAACTCCACCGCGCCATAGCCGCCCATGCTGAGCCCCGCGATGGCGCGGTGGGCGCGGTCGGCGCGCGTGCGGTACACCGAATCCACGTGGTGCACCAGGTCGCGCGCGACGTAGTCATCGTAATGCGGCCACGGGACGCAGAACGTGGCCGCGGGCTCGCGGCGCGCGGTGTCGCGCCGGCACTCGGCGTTATCGCCTAACGAGTTCCAGGTGGTGTACCAGCTGTCGTCGCCATCGGGCATGACGACGATCATGGCCGGCCGGCCGGCGGCGATGAGCGAATCCATGGCAACATCGAGATGGCCGTGCTGCACCCAGTTGGTCTCGTCGCCCGAGTACCCGTGCAGATAGTACGCCACCGGATAGCGGCGCGAGGTGTCCGCGGCGTACGACGGCGGAAGATAGACGACGTAGTGCTTGACGACGCCTAACGCTGCAGACCAGAGCGAATCGGTGAGGACCGTACCGTGCGGTGGTGCCGTGAGGATGAGGGCCGCGATGAGGGCTCGCAGCATGCGTCAGGCCCGCGACGCCAGCGCTTCGGCCAACGCGGTCCAACCCAGGAGCGCGCACGGATGGCGCACCGGGAGTCGCGAGACACCGGCCAGCGCGCGAAGATCGCCCAACGATGGATCGGCGGCGGCCTCGGCGTCCCCGTGCACCAGGCGCGTGAATCGCTCGAGCATCCGGACCGCCTCGGCCACCGGCTTCCCTTTCACCTGCTGGGTGAGCATCGACGCCGATGCTTGCGAGATGGCGCACCCCTCGCCGATGAACGATACCTCGCGCACCGTGTCGCCCTCGAAACGGAGCTGCAGCTCCACCACGTCGCCGCACAGCGGGTTCTTCTTGCGCAGCGCAATGTCGGCGTGCTCCAGCGGCCCGCGGTTGCGCGGACGCCGATAGTGATCGAGGATCAGCTCCTGATACAATGCGGCCACGTCGGCCCGGCGCGGATCGGCGCCGTCAGGAGGCCCCATTGGGTCGTTAGACGGCGACACTGCCGAACAACTCCTTGGCGGCCACGATCCCGCCGGCAAGGGCGTCAACGTCCGACGCGTCGTTGTACACGTAGAACGACGCGCGCGCCGTGGCACTCACCCCCAGACGCCGCATGAGCGGTTGGGCGCAGTGATGCCCGGCGCGGATGCAGACGTGGCGGGTGTCGAGGATCGTGGCCAGATCGTGCGGATGCACGTCGCCGACGGTAAAACTCAACACCCCGCCGCGCGCATCGGCGCCGGGACCGTGGATGTGCACGCCGTCGATGGCAGACAAGCGGTCGTACGCTGACGCGACGAGCGCGTGCTCATGGGCGCGGACCGCGTCCATACCCACGCCCTCGAGAACGTCCACCGCGGCGGCCAACCCAACCGCGCCCGCTGCGTTAGGCGTACCAGCCTCGAACTTGTGCGGCAGCACGTTCCACGTGCTGTGATCGTCCTCCACGAACTCGATCATGTCGCCCCCCATGAGGAACGGCGGCATACGCTCGAGCAGCTCGCGGCGAGCGGCCAGCACCCCGATCCCCATGGGCCCCAACATCTTGTGCCCGCTGGCGGCGTACACGTCCACCCCCATCTCGTCGAATCGCACCCGCAGATGCGGAGCGCCCTGCGCGCCATCGCATACGGCCAGCGCACCCACGCGGTGCGCGAGCTCGGCCATCTCACGCACCGGCGCGATGGTGCCTAACACGTTGGATACGTGAGCGAATGCCACAACTTTCGTGCGCGGCGAGAGCAGCGCCCGCAGCCGATCCAGGTCCACCGTGCCGTCCGACTCGATCTCGCATATACGGAACCGCGCGCCGCGCTCCAGCGCGAGCTGCTGCCATGGGACGAAGTTCGCATGATGCTCGGCGCCCGTCACCACCACCTCATCGCCGGCATTCACGTTGGCACGCCCCCACGCACCGGCCACCAGGTTCAGTGCCTCGGTAGTCCCGCGCGTGAAGATGACGCAATCGGCATCGCGCACGCCCAGAAACGACGCCACTCGCTCGCGCGCCGCGTGATAGCGCGTCGTCGCCCGCACCGAGAGCTCGTATGCACCGCGATGCGGATTGGCGTAGTCGTTCTCGTAGAAATCCCGTACCGCATCGAGCACCGCCCGCGGCTTCTGCGACGTGGCGGCCGAATCGAGGTACACGAGCTCCGGCGCCGCGGCCAGGAGAGGAAACTGCGAGCGGTGAATCAATGACGTCATCGAACGCGTGCTCCCACCCAGATGACACCGTCCTCGATCTTCACCGCGTACACGGGAAGGGGATCGGTGGCCGGAAATCGCTTCACGGCACCCGTTCGACAGTCGAAGCGCGCGCCGTGCCACGCGCACTCGATCACACCGCCAGGAAGCAGCGCGCCGTCGGACATGGCGAACTCCTGATGCGTGCACACATTGCTGAGCGCGTGCACCTTGCCATCGACATTCACGAGGCACACGCGCTCGCCGCTCGCCAGAGTCACCGCTTTGAGCGAACCGGGCGGCAGCTCCGCCACGTCGGCCACGCGCTCGAGCACAGGGCGCGCAGTGGAGCTCACAACCCCGCGGCGGCTCCGGTAAACCGCTTGAGCGTCAGCGCCTGGAGCTCCGTACGAATCTCGGCAACACCCACCGCTTCGATCACACCGGCCGCGAACGCGTAGGTGAGCAGCTTGCGCGCCATGTCCGCGCCAATACCCCGGCTCTTCATATAGAACAGCGCGACTTCGTCCAACCGCCCAACCGTCGCACCGTGCGTGCACTTCACGTCGTCGGCGTAGATCTCGAGTTGCGGCTTGGTGTCCACCCGTGCCTGCGGTGACAGCAGAAGGTTGTTGTTCTCCTGTTTCCCGTCGGTCTTCTGTGCTTCGGGACGCACGTACACCTGCCCGTTGAACACCCCGTGCGATGCGCCGTCGAGAATGCCCTTGTACACCTCGCGGCTGAACGTATTGGGGCTCGCGTGCTCGATTCGCGTTTGCTGGTCCACGTGCTGCGTGCCATCCAGAAGATACAGGCCGTGCAGCGTAGCGCCGCTCCCATCGCCGCCCAGGAACGTGTAGATGTTGGTGCGCGCCAACTCGCCGCCGGCCGCGTACGAGAACGACACCAGGTGGCTGTCGCGCGCCTGCCGCGCTTGCAGTGTCCCGACGTGAAACGCACGCTCGCTCTCTCCCTGCAACTTGATGTGGGCGAGCGTGGCGCCATCGCCGAGTACGGCCTCGGTGACCGCGTTTGTGAAGTATCCCGCGGCACCGCTCAGCGCGGCATAGCTCTCGATCACCGTGGCGCGCGCGTGATGTTCGGCGACGATCAACGTGCGCAGATGCGCCGCGTTGCCGCTCGCGTCGCCCGCCGACAGGAAGAGCAGGTGCACCGGCGTGTCGAGCTCGACGTTAGGCGAGATGTGTATCACAGCACCGTCGCGCATAAACGCCGTGTTCAACGCCGTGAAGGCGGTGTGTTGGTAGTCCGCGATCTTGCCCAGGTGCCGCTCGAGCAGACCTGGTTCGTCGCGTGCCGCGGTGGCCAGGTCGAGCACGCGCACGCCCGCCGGGAGTTGGGCCATACTCGAGAGCGTGGACGAGAAGCGGCCGTTCACAAACACCAGCCGGATCCAATCGGCGCGCCCGAAGGTGAGTGGTGCGATGTCGGCTGGCGAGAGCTTCACAATCCGCGCTGCCGGTGCCACGCGAAATTCGCGCTCGGCGATCGGCGACACGCTCGTGAAGTGCCAGTCCTCGTTCTTGGGCGTCGGGAAGCCGAGCGCGGCAAAGCGATCGATCGCGGAGCGCCGGAGCGGGAGCAGCCACGACGGACCTTCCCCGCCGCCGTTGGCGGCGAACTCGCGGAACTCCTGCATATAGACGGGCTGCGTCACGCCAGCGCCTCCGCCGGCGCTTCGAGCCAGTCGTACCCCTTCTCCTCGAGCTCGAGCGCCAACTCCTTGCCGCCGGACTTCACGATCCGGCCAGCCGAGAGCACGTGCACGAAGTCCGGCACGATGTGATTAAGCAGCCGCTGATAGTGCGTGACGACGATTGCCGCGTTGTCCGGACGGCGCAGCGTGTTCACTCCGTCGGCCACGACGCGCAGCGCATCGATGTCGAGGCCCGAATCGGTCTCGTCAAGGATCGCCAGGCGCGGCCGCAACACCGCCATCTGGAGAATCTCGTTGCGCTTTTTCTCGCCTCCCGAAAAGCCCGCGTTGACGCTGCGGTTGAGCATGGCCGGGTCCATGTCCACCAGGGTCAGGTTCTTCTCCATGATGTCCAGGAACTCGAGCGGATCCACTTCGTCCTGCCCCCTCGCCTTCCGGAGCTCGTTGTACGCCGAGCGCAGGAAATACGCGTTGGACACGCCCGGGATCTCGACCGGGTATTGGAACGCCATGAACACCCCAGCCTGAGCCCGTTCTTCGGGCTGGAGCGCGAGCAAGTCGCGTCCATCGAACGTCACCGTCCCACCCGTGACCTCGTACACCGGATTACCCGCCAGGACCTGGGCGAGCGTGCTCTTCCCCGACCCGTTAGGCCCCATCACGGCGTGCACCTCCCCCGCATTCACCGTGAGGGTGATCCCCTTGAGGATGTCGTTCCCGGCCACCCGCGCCTGCAAATTTCGTATGTCGAGCACGTTGTCACGTCCCAATTGATATTGTTCCACCACCAGCCACCAATAACCGACCACCAATAACCGACCACCAATAACCGGCCTCACCCCACGCTTCCTTCCAGCGTGATGCCCAACAGCTGCTGCGCCTCCAGCGCGAACTCCATTGGCAGCTCCTTGAACACGTCCTTGCAGAAGCCGGCCACGATCATCGACACGGCGTTCTCCTTCGAGATGCCGCGCTGCTGCAGATAGAAGATCTGATCCTCGCCGATCTTCGACGTGGACGCCTCGTGCTCGACTTGCGCCGTGTCGTTGGCCACCTCGATGTACGGAAACGTGTGCGCACCGCACCGGTTCCCAATGAGCATGGAGTCGCACTGCGTATAGTTGCGTGCGCCCGCGGCCTTGGGGCCCACGTACACGCGGCCCCGATAGCTGTTGTTCCCCTGCCCAGCCGAAATCCCCTTGGACACGATCGTCGACCGCGTATTGCGCCCCAGGTGGAGCATCTTGGTGCCGGTGTCGGCCTGCTGATGGTGGTTCACCACAGCCACCGAGTAGAACTCCCCCACCGAGTTGTCGCCTTGCAGAATCACGCTCGGATACTTCCACGTGATCGCCGAGCCCGTCTCGACCTGGGTCCACGAAATCTTCGAGTTGGCCCCGGCGCACTTGCCGCGTTTGGTCACAAAATTGAAGATGCCGCCGCGTCCTTCCTCGTCGCCAGAATACCAGTTCTGGACGGTAGAATACTTCACCGTCGCGTTCGCGAGCGCGATGATCTCCACCACCGCAGCGTGCAACTGATGCGTGTCGCGCTTGGGGGCGGTGCACCCTTCGAGGTAGCTCACGTACGCGCCCTCGTCGGCGATGATCAGAGTCCGCTCGAACTGCCCGGTGTTGGCGGCGTTGATGCGGAAGTACGTGGACAGCTCCATCGGACAGTGGACGCCGGGCGGTACGTACACGAACGAGCCATCGGAGAACACCGCGGAGTTGAGCGACGCGTAAAAATTGTCGCTGTACGGCACTACGGACCCGAGATACTTGCGCACGAGGTCCGGATGTTCCCGAACGGCTTCGCCTAACGAGCAGAAAATGATGCCGAGCTTGCCCAACTGCTCGCGGTACGACGTACCCACGGAGACGCTGTCGAACACGGCGTCCACGGCCACCCCGGCCAACACCTGCTGCTCCTTGAGCGGGATGCCGAGCTTGTCGTACGCCTCGCGCAGCTTGGGATCCACCTCGTCGAGGCTGCCGATCGGCTTGGCTGTCTTGGGCGCCGAGTAATAGACCTGCGACTCGTAGTCGATCGGGTCGTAGCGCACGTTGCCCCAGTGCGGTTCACGCATGGTCACCCAGCGCCGGTACGCCTTGAGCCGCCAGTCGACGAGCCACTCCGGTTCGCGCTTCTTCAGGGCGATCGCGCGCACGGTGTCCTCGCCGAGTCCTGGCGGGATGGTGTCCGCCTCGATGTCGGTGACGAACCCGAACTTGTATTCGCGATTGACCAGGGTCTCGATGGAGCTGCTCATCACGTCTCCTTGCTCGTCACGGCGCCGTCGCGCCGGAAGCGCACATTGTATTCGCAGGCGCCACATCCGCCGAGGATGTGCGACCGGCGCTCGACCGTGGCGTCGAGAGTCCGGGCCAGAAACCGGTGCTCCGCGTCGCAGACCTCGGGGAACCGCTCGGCGACCGCCAGAATCGCGCAGTTGTGCGCGATGACCACTGCTCCGTTAGGCGCGCGGTTCCACTCGGCCATGAACCCGTCGTCGGCCAACGCCTGGGTCACCCGCTCGATGCGCTCCTCGTCCGTCGCCTCGGCGAGCGCGGGGGCCAGACGGTCGGCGATCGCCTCGAACTGCGACTCCAGCAGCGCCGCCGCCGCCCCGCGCCCGTCGCGTTGGGCCACCTGATCGAGCAATTGGAGCAGCGTGCCTTCGTACCGGCGCGGGAACAGCGCTTCCCCGTGAGGGGTGAGACGATATGCGAAAACGGGCGCGCCTACTCCTCGCCGCTCGCGATCGTACTCGATGAGATGCTCGGCCTCGAGTTCCTTGAGATGGTGCCGAATGCCATTGAGCGACGCGTCCAACTTGGCCGCCAGGTCGGTAGCGGTGAGATGTTGGGCGCGTTTGAGCTCGATGAGGATCGCCGCCCGGGGGCCTTTGAGTCCGCCCGGTGCGATCGGAAGGTCCTGATGCAGCACCACATCCCCCACGGCTATGTCTCGTAATCCTAAGAGAATCTCTCGGGATTGTCAAGATAATGTGGTAGGATTGGTTTGAATTCTAACTCGTTGGGACTGTGGTAGTTGAATGTTGGTAACCAACCACTATTTCCTGACCACCAAGAACAGCACCACCACCACAAAAAGTGCGCCAAGCCCGATCACCCACGGCATCAGATTTTTACGCGCGCGGCGGCGCTTGGAGGGGTAGGAGCCGACGCTGCCGGTAACGACGCGATCGAGCAGGACGGTGTTGCGGCGGCTGAACGAGTCGTCAGCGTGGTCCTCGAACTGCACGAGGCTAATGCCGGGCGGGAGCGGGCGACGGGTGAACGTAAAGGTCGTGTCGCCGATCGCTATTCGGTCCCCCTCGACCAACATACGCGGCACCGTCACCGGGGCGTCATTCACCCGCGTACCGGTCGAGCCCATCGAGTAAATGACGAACTCTCCGCCTTCGGAGCGGACGTCCGAATGAAAGCGAGACACGGTGGGATCTTTGAGTACGATGCTGCACCCGATCTCGCGGCCGATCTGGACCACGCGCTTGCGCAGGGCGTAGCCGCGTCGCGCGCTGGAGTCGATGAGGAACGTGGACGCGGGTCCGCCCACTGGCACGGGACGGGGGGAGTCCCTCTCGTCGAGGAAGACGAATCGCGCCGAACCGGCGGCGATGATGTCTCCCGACGTGAGCGTCGTGCCTTCCGTAGGCGCCTGCGCCCCGTTGAGGACGACGATGTTCTGGACCGATGCGGGCACCACGTGCACCCCATCGGACAGGACTTGCACCCGGAAGTGACGCGCCGCGAGATCGCGGCCCGTACGGCGCCAGGTTGCTTGTGAGCCGCTCCCCACCACGAGCTCGCCGTTCAATTCACGTGGGTTGTCCTCGAGGTCGGGTACGCCTTCGAGCTCAAGAAACGGCATCGGTGGTTCTCCGGAAGTCGGCGGTCAAGGTGTTCGGGCAGCCTGGTCTGTTCGGCGCCCTGGCATTGCGAGATATACCCGCGAAGGATGGCAGAGTCGCACCCTATTCGCACAGTGTCGCCTTGGCAGCCCCAGCAATTGACTGCAGCGAAGTCTTGTGTGCGCTCCGGGTGCGCGACGCACTGGCGAGCGCGGGGGCGGGAGCATGCATCGTATAACGCTCCATCGCCTGGCGTGGCAACATCTCTGACGCGTGGGCATGGCACAGTATGGCGAATGGCGTTGAGGTTACGCGTCAGCGTCGGCATTTTGCATGGCGTTGCGGATCGGCCGTCCCGGTATAGGTGCCTGGGCGAGCGGAGCCGCTCACCTCGACCACCGCTCCGTGCTTCCTCCTTTCGCTTCCCGTGTGAACGCCGTCCGACATCGTGCGTTTGGCGCTCGACCCCTAACGAGTCACGTGCTGTCTGGTGCGCTGTTGGTCTGCGCTGCGTTAGGCTGCAGCGGCGGAAGCCAAGCCGCGCGCGCGCGCGCCGTAGCGGACAGCGCTCGCCTTGCGGCCGCCGACACGCCGACCATCGTGGCAACCGATGCGCCCGACACGGGCGCCGACACCGCAGGCCAGAGCGTGACCGCAACCGTTCATGTCGAGGATACGTCGCGCGTGCGCGCGGTCGGAATGGAGCAGTTCGGCCGCTTGTCTCCATTGGCCGACTCGATTGCCAACCAGATGACGTTTCTCGCCACGTTTCAGACGGTGTTCGTGGCGGCGTCGCGCGCCAGGCGGGTGTTGCTCGACATCGGCCGCGTGGATGCGAAGCTGAATGGCCACGCCCGTCATGCGGCATACCTGGAGGCGGCGACTCAGCTCTCGCCGGTGCGTGTGGGCGACCGGTTTCGCCTCCACGGGCCGTGGGGCGGTGACGACGCCGTGGTCACGGGCTTCGACCAATGGCACGGCCGCATCGTGGCAACGCTCGCGGTTCCGCCTAACGTCGATTCGCTGGCCCGTGGCAAGGCGACCCTGGTGGCCATCGCCGAGCGTGCCGATTCGGCCATGCCGCCGGTGATCGACAGTTGCGCGCACCGCGACAGCGCGGATACGGCAACGCTGGCGCGCGCCACGGTGGTTCGCGATTCGCTGATGCTGATGCTGCAGGGCGACACGGCGCGGCTGCCGCCGGGCGTCCTCAAGGGACGGCGGCTCGCGGCGTCGCTGGTGTACGGATGTTTCGGGTCGGCACACGTGCTGCTCTTCGTCAACGCCGGGGCTGAAGCGAACATGTACACACGGGAGTTCACGGTGCTCGTGGACACCACGGGCCGCGTGATACCCCTCCGCGTGAACGACGTGCGCTTCCGCATTCACCAGGCGCTGCAAGCGGGAGCGCTCGACGTGGACGGCGACGGCGTCGATGACGTCGCGGCAATCGGACGCAGCGAGCTCACGGGCGGCACCGTCGTGCTGCGGCTCGACCTTGCGAAGCGCCGGCTGACGTACGTCATGAGCGGTTTTGCGTGGGAGTCATTCTGACCTTTGCCCCTACCGTTACCCACCCGCTAGGTTGCACGATGACCGGGGTACCGCCGACACGAACGCCGGCGGCTGAGAGAGTCCCGTTGAACCTGATCCGGTTCGAACCGGCGTAGGGAGTCAGACATGGACGCACATAACTGGCACGGCGACCGGGCGCATGACTCGGCGGCACGCACGCAGATGGCGTACGCTCGCGCGGGAGAGATCACCGACGCAATGCGCTTCGTGGCCGCGCGTGAAGCGCTGGAGCCTGAACTGATCCGTGCGGAGGTGGCACGCGGGCGGCTGGTTATTCCAGCCAACATCCACCACCTCGCGGGCCGACTGGAGCCGATGGCCATCGGCAAAGTGGCGAGCGTCAAGATCAACGCCAACATCGGAAACTCGGCCGTCACGTCGTCCATCGACGAAGAGTTGGACAAGCTGCGCCTCGCGGTGCGGTACGGCGCGGACACGGTGATGGACCTGTCGACGGGCAAGGACATCGACGCGGTGCGCGCGGCGATCATCGCGGCATCGCCGGTGCCGATCGGCACGGTGCCGATCTATCAGGCGGTGCTGATGGGGAAGGAGCTCGAGGAGCTGACGGCCACCGATCTGCTCGACGTGCTCGAGCATCAAGCGCGGCAGGGCGTGGACTACATGACCATCCACGCCGGCATCCTGCTCGAGCACCTGCCGCTGGTATACGGCCGCGTCACGGGGATCGTGAGTCGCGGCGGCTCGCTCCACGCGGTGTGGATGATGCACCACCGCAAGCAGAACCCGTTCTACGAGCACTACGACGATGTGCTGGATATTCTGCGCCGGTACGACGTCACGATATCGTTAGGCGATTCGCTCCGTCCGGGGTCGCTGCACGACGCGAGCGATCGGGCGCAATTCGCGGAGCTCGAAACGTTAGGCGAACTCACCCGGCGCGCCTGGGACCGCGACGTCCAGGTGATGGTGGAGGGGCCCGGCCACATCCCGATGCAGCAGATCGAGATGAACGTGCGCAAGCAGAAGGAGATCTGCCATGAGGCGCCGTTCTACACGCTGGGCCCGCTGGTCACCGACATCGCGCCGGGCTACGATCACATCACGAGCGCCATCGGCGCGGCGATGATCGGCTGGTACGGCGCCGACATGCTCTGCTATGTCACGCCCAAAGAACACCTGGGCCTGCCGAATGCGGACGACGTGCGGCAAGGCGTGATCGCGTACAAGATCGCCGCCCACGCCGCCGACATCGCCCGCGGGCGACCGAACGCGCGCGACCGTGACGACGCGCTCTCCCGCGCGCGCTACGCGTTCGATTGGAACGAGCAGTTCCGGCTGTCGCTCGATCCCGAACGGGCGCGCGAATACCACGACGAGACGCTGCCTGCCGAATACTTCAAGAGCGCGGAATTCTGCGCGATGTGCGGGCCCAAGTTCTGCTCGATGCACCATTCGCGCACGATCGATGACGGGATCGCCGCGATGGCGCGGGAGCAAGGGTTGGCCGCCGGCGAGCTGCCCGCGCTGGTCGAGGCGGCGAACGGCGACTGATGTCGCGCGCGTACGTGCCGCTCGCATCATGGCCCTGACGTCCAAGGAGCGCGCCAAGCTGCGCGTGGACGCGCATCATCTCGAGCCCGCGCTGCACGTTGGCCCCGGCGGTATGTCGCCGGCCATCGTGCAGTCGCTCGAGGAGGCGTTTCGAACCCGCGAGTTGGTAAAAATCCAGCTCAGCCGCAACGCGGACGCCACGCCGCGCGCGGCGGCGGGCGCGCTGGCCGGCGCCGCGGGCGCAGAAGTCGTGCAGGTGATCGGACGCACGACCACGCTCTTTCGCGAGAACGCGGCGCTGCGGGCGAAAGCCGCCGCGCGCGGCCAGCGTTAGGCGACAGCCGAGGTCAGCCGCCGAGTGCCGCCAGTCCCGCGGCGGCCACCTGCGCATCCTGCTGCGAAGTGACGCCGCTCACCCCCACGGCGCCAACCACTCGGCCGTCCACGATGATGGGCAGCCCGCCTTCCATCGGCACCAGGCCGTCCAGCGCCAGCAGCACGGTGCGCCCCTTGATGATCACGTCCTCGAGCGCTTTCGTTGGACGCTTGAAACTCACCGCCGTGCGCGCCTTCCCGATGGCGATATCGAGACTGGCGACTTGCGTGTCGTCCAGTCGATGGAAAAGCATCAGCGAGCCCGAGGCGTCGACCACGGCGATGGCGACGTTCCAGCCGTTGCGGGCGGCTTCCGCTTCCGCTGCCACCGCGATGTGTTTTGCGGCGTCGAGGGTGAGCAGCTTGGCATCACGAAAGAACGATGTCATGGCGCACGCTTGGGGGCGGATATGGTGCAGCGGGTCGGTTCATGATGCGTGGATCGGGCGCGCCACGCCAGCCGCGACCAAGATGCTGAAAACGCGCATGGCCCTCACGAACCCACGGAGAGCTCGGGCAGTTGCGCCGACCTGAGCAGTGCGTTGAGCGTCGGGACATCGGTCGACTGGATGGCCCTCCATCTCATGAGGGTGCTCGAGAGCTGCCGTTCGAGTACGGGGACCGCCGCCGCGCCCTGTGTGGTGGGCGGCGCATCGGTGCCATCGATGATGCCGAGCACGCCGGCAAGTTCGCCATTGAGACGCGCGAGATCGTCGACATCCTCCCCGGTGGCAACCCCGGGTCCGGCAGATCGCCGGCTGCCGACGAGGGCGGCGAGCTTGGTGTCGAGCGCGCGGACGGCGTCGGCCAGCGCGCCGCCCGGCGGTACGCGCCCCCGCTCTTGCAGCGCAGCGACCTGCAGGCGCAGCGCGCGCGCCTGGCGCAGTGCCAGAACGTCCTGATGCATGGCGCGCGTGAGCCGTGTGGCCAGCGCGAGCTGCTGCATGAGGCCCGAGGACGTGGTATGCACCCGCGGGTCCATCTTGATGGTCAGCGGCCGGGTGTACGACCGGCCGGCGACGTCGAGTCGCACCGTGTAGCGGCCGGGAACGACGTCCGGGCCTAACGGCTCGCGGGGTGTGTCGTGCACGATGGCCGAGATGGGGTAGTCGTGCTGCAATGCGTCCGGCGAAGGGTAGTGCAGATCCCACACGAAGCGATGCATGCCCGGCCGCGCCGACAACACCTGTGGGGGGCGCAGCCAGTACGCGGGCACGTTGAGCCCGGAATCCGGCGGCGGTGGTTCGTCGGCGCTCGAGAAGCGCCGCACCATCGCGCCGTGCGCGTCGCGTACTTCGCGTGTCCCCGCGCCGGCCGGCGCGGCGCCGCCGCCTCACCCGTAGTCGATGATCGCGCCATCCGGTG
Source organism: Gemmatimonadaceae bacterium (assembly GCA_025450035.1). Lineage (GTDB taxonomy): Bacteria > Gemmatimonadota > Gemmatimonadetes > Gemmatimonadales > Gemmatimonadaceae > JADGGM01. The sequence goes on along the minus strand of JANWIF010000100.1, from coordinate 14,839 downwards.
GATTCGTCCCCGCGGGCTCCTCGGGCGGGAGCGGCGTGTCGGTGTTCTGGTCGCGCCGCACGCGGTACGCGGGCGCGGGCGTGAAGAGGAAGCCCAACGAGTCGGCGATCGCCGTATCCAGTTGGCGCAGTGGCGTGACATCGTCGAGAATCCAGAACGACCGGCCGTGCGTGGCGGCGATGAGATCGTCTCCGTGGACGACGAGATCGCGAATGGACGTGGCGGGCATGTTGAGGCGCAGCGGCTGCCAGTGCGCGCCGTCATCGAAGGACACGTATGCGGCGCGCTCGGTGCCGGCGTACAGGAGTCCGCGGCGCACGGGATCCTCGCGCACGACGTTCACCGGCTCGTCGTCGGGAATGCCATCGGTGATTTTCTTCCAGCTTCGCCCGCCATCGTGCGTGCGATAGATGTACGGATGCAGATCGTCGACGCGCAGCCGCGACACCGACGCGTACACCGACGCCGTATCGAAGTGCGACGCGTCGAGCTGCGTCACTTTGCTCCAGGGCTCCACGCCGGGCGGCGTGACGTTGCGCCAATGCCCGCCGCCGTCGTGCGTCACCTGGATCAGGCCATCGTCGGTACCCACCCAGATGCGCTTCACGTCGCGCGCGGATGGCGCGATGGAATAGATCACACCGCGATGCTCCTCCGCGCCGGCCCGTTGGGCATAGACGCCGAGGCTCGGCGGCACGCCGGGATGGGCTCGCGTGAGGTCGGGACTGATGATATGCCAGGTGTGCCCGCCGTTGGCGGTCTCGAAGAGCACCTGCGCCGCGAAATATAGAACGTGCGGATCGGCGGGCGAGAAGATGAGCGGCGCGGTGCGGTCGAAGCGGAACGTGCCGCTGCGCAGGGCGACGGGACCGACGTCCTGCACGTCTCCCGTGGTCTCGTCGTACCGCGTCACCTTGCCGCCGTACACGATGCCAGGGTGCAGCGGATCGGGCGCGGCATATCCGTATTCCTCGATGCCCACCGTCTGCCACTCCCGAAACGTGATCTGACCATCGTTGCCGCGGCTGGACACGCCCGCGGATCCGCTCTCCTGCTGCCCGCCGTACACCCAGTAGGGGAACCGGTTGTCGGCCGCGACGTGGAACATCTGCCCGGTGGGTTGATTGTACCACGCGCTCCACGTTAGGCCGCCGTTCACGGACAGCGTCGCTCCCTGGTCTACGCCCAACAGGATGATCTGCGGATTGTCCGGATTGATCCAGATGCGATGATAGTCGTCGCCGCCGGGAGCGCCCTTGATGGGAGTGAACGCATGGCCGCCGTCGATGGAGCGATACATCGACGTATTGGCGACGTAGATCTCATCGGGGTTGATCGGATCGACCTTCACCTCGGCGAAGTCATCGCCGCGCCCATAGACGCGCTGCTCGGAGTCGACTCGCGTCCAGGTCGCGCCCGCGTCGTCGGAGCGATACACGCCGCCCACGCGCGGCGGAGCCTGCACCATGGCGTAAAGGCGGTTGCCATCGCTCGGTGCGATGCCGATGCCGATGCGGCCGAGCCCCTGCTCGGGCGTCGGGAGCCCCGCGGTGAGCTGGTGCCACGTCATTCCGCCGTCGGTGGACTTATACAATCCGCTGCCGGGGCCGCTGTACGCGTTGCCGTATTCCCACGGGCCCTGCCGCGCTGCCCAGAGCACGGCGTAGATGATCTGTGAATTCGCCGGATCGAAGGCGAGATCAACAGCGCCGGTGTCCTCATCGCGATACAACACCTTCGTCCACGTGCGGCCGCCGTCCGTGGAGGAGAACACGCCGCGGTCTGCGTTAGGCCCGTACGGATGTCCGAGCACGGCCACGAACAGACGATTCGGATCGTGCGGATCGACAATGATCGACGCGACTTGCTGCCCGTCGCGCAGTCCGAGGTGGATCCACGTGCGCCCGGCGTCGGTGGACTTGTACATTCCGTCGCCGGTGGACAGATCGGGGCGTTGTAGCCCTTCGCCGCTTCCTACGTAGATGATATTCGGGTCCGATGGCGCCACCGCGAGCGCACCGATCGAGCCCGTGGGCTGCGCGTCGAAGATCGGCGTCCATACGCGCCCATAGTCGGTGCTTTTCCAAACGCCGCCGCCATTCACGCCAACGTAGAACAGATTTGGTTGTCCGCGTACTCCGGTGGCGGCCACGGTGCGACCGCCGCGAAACGGGCCGATCATACGCCACTGCATGCCGGCGTAGAGCGCCGTGTCCAGTTGCGCGGAGGCCGCCGGCACGGCGGCGGCCAGCACGAGCACGGCCCATCCGGGCGCGATGCGAAGGCGAAGCGGAGTCATGGGGAACGCAGTTCGAAGGGGACTGAAGCCGGCAGACGGCCAGGCAGGAGAGCGGACGTCACACACGAGCTACGCGCAAGGTCCTTTCTTCGTTCGTCCCTCCAAGTCATCATGTGGCATCACTCGAAATCGGAGAGTCCGGCATGGTTGTTCGTCTCGCCCGTTCGGCCGACGCGGGATCGATCAAGGCGTTGATCGATCTCTATGTCCCCGATGGCACGCTGCTCCCGCGCACGCTCGAATTTGTCCGCGAGCACATTACCGACTATCTGGTGGCCACGGACGACGATGTCGTGCTGGGATGCGTGCACGTGGAGGAATACGCGCCGAGTCTGGCGGAGATTCGCTCGCTGGCGGTGGACCCTGGTGCGCAAGGCCAGGGGATCGGCGCGGCGTTGGTGCGAGCCGCGGAAGCGCTCGCCGAGCGGCGCGACCTTGCCACGCTGTTCGCGGTGAGCAACAGCGAGCAGTTCTTTCGCGGGTTGGGGTATGAGCCGGAGCATGTTCCCGAGCTCGACCGGGAGCGCAGCGAGGTGAGCAAGTACAAGGGCGTGTACGCGCGGGCGATTCGATCGCGCCAGTGAGCATCAGCCACGTCTGGAAACTGTATTGGATGACGAAGTAATTTTGCCCCACGGCATGTTTTTCGCGGCCCGAGACAGCGGTTCCCCCAAGGTCGGGGAGCCCGAGGGTCGCGGGACAACGTAGCGAGAGTACGCGATAGCGCTCATGGCGTATCGGCTCGAACATTCATCCGATCATCCCGCGACCGCGATGTCGCCTCGGCGCGGGACAGGGATGATGCGATGCAAGATCTCAAGGCCGTCATGATCGCCGGTGCCGTCGCGGTGTGCATAGCGAGCGCGGGAGCCGTGTCCAGAGCCGGCGCCCAGCGCGCCGATGCGAAGCCGGTGGGAGAGTCGCAGGCCGAGCAGATCGCCATCAGGGCGTGCCATGGTGGCACGGTGAAATCCGAGCGCAGCACCATGATGCACGGCGTGCCGGCCTACGCCGTGGAGGTCAACGTGGCCGGCAAGGCGTTCATTGAAAAAGTGAGCGTGGCAGAGAAGACGGGCGCGGTGCTGGGCGTCACATACGCAGGCCAGCAGGCCTGATCTTCGCGCGACTGGGTGCGGATCCGCGATTCCGGGTCCGCCCCGATCGCGCATGGTGGATAGAACGCCTGGCGTCGAGGAGCACTGTCCCGCCCGCCTAACCGTCGGAGGCTCAGGCGACCACACCGGGGATCGTTCGATCGAAGCGCCCGGTCTCGAAAAACGCGAACGCTTGTCTGAGGGCGCGAGGGTTGGCGGGCAGTAGAGCATGACCGCCGCGGATGACGACGTGGTCGCGCATCCCGGCCACGCGCGTGGCGGCCACCGACACCATGCCGTCGTTGGGCGTGCCGATCCAGGCGCCGAAGAGCGCGGGGCGCCGCCGCGCGCCGGCACCGACCCCGAGCTCGAAGTCGACGGCGGGCAGCCGGCGCGGCACGCTCTCCACGCCGATGCCCAACTCCTGACCGGACTGCCCCATGAGCCAGCGGAATACGTGATTGTGGCGTAGGTGCTGCGCGATCTCATTCCCTTCGTTCGGCGGTCCGAGCATCACCACCCGGCCAACGTGAGGCGGAGAAGAGGACGCGAGGTATGCGCGGACCACGATGCCGCCCATCGAGTGCGTGAGAAAATGTACCGGGCCTGGAGCGGCGGCCAGCGTTGGGCCGAGCTCACGATCCAGGGCGGCGGCATGGTCGGAGATGCCGTGCCGCGATGAGGCGTAATGCCAATTGATGACCGCGTACCCGCGCCGCCGCGCCGCGCGCGCGGCGGTGCGCATGGACCGGTGAGTGCGCAGCAACCCATGCACCAGGACCACCACCCCGAGCCGATCCTGCCGCGCTGCCACTAGGGGACCGGGATGAGTTCGTCGCGCACCACGTCGGGGGCAGTCCGGTCGAAGACCGACGTGCTGAACGCCACGAGGAGCATCGGCGCGGTGCCGGTGTTCTCGAACGCGTGCGACACGCGCGGGGGAAACGTGAACCGGTACGCCGCGCCCGCGGGAACGTGCAGATCCCGCACGCCGGTGGATTCCCGAACGCGCACCCGCGCCGGCCCGATCACGACGGCGATCTCGGTGCCGCGCTCGTGATAATGGTTGCCCCGCACCGCGCCCGGCTGCGTGGTCACCAGATGGACGTTGCGCTGCCTCGGCAGCGTCTGGTCATCGGCCGGCTCGAGCACCAGGCCGCGCGCGTCGGCGTGGATGGCGATCTGCTCCACGGCCGCCTGGCCTAACGCGGCATCCATCGGCTCAGCGGCCGGGTGCCCGGGCGCCCGGAGTCCCGCACCCCTGACACTCGAATTCGAGCGGCGTCTTGGCGGTCACCCCGTGCAGGCGCCTGAGCAGCGTGCGGGTGACGCTCGCCACGCGATGCACGTCGCTGCCGGCCGCGACGTCCAGAAATCGCATGCCGTTGCTGCCCGGCGATTCGTGCACGGACAGGTGCAACTCGGCGAGCACCGTGCGAAGGCTGTCCTCGTCGGACCGTTGCCGGGGCGTGACAAGTGGAAAGCTGAACTGCGCGGCCCCCGCTTCGCCCGTCAACTGGACGAAATCACCGGGCGCCGAGACATGGATGACGAGGATCGACTGGCCGCCCGGCGCGGTGAGCGCCGCGCGAACGTAGCGCTCCACGTCGGTCAACGTTCCGGGAGCCTGTGCCTCCACGATGATAGGCGCGCGCAGTAGCGATGACCGCGGCGCGGGCGCGCTTGCGCCTAACGCAACAAGCACGGCAAGGATGTCGATCATGCTTCGGGCTCGACCTCCGTTGATGGGGCCGCGGACGTGCGCACCGCCGGAACCGGCTGGTCAGAACTCGCGGCGCTTCATCTCCTTGAACATCCGGTGCGCTTCGCCCTTGTCATCGGGCGTCGCGGGCCGAGTGGCATCGAGTGTCGCGTCATACGCCTTCTTCGGCTTGCTCTGCGCCACGGACTTGGCCGCGTTCTTCCGGGCCAAGGCGAGAATCTTCTTGTCGTCCATTCGAGTGACTCCGGAGACGTAGTCGGCGCCCGCCCGCCCCGGGAGGAGAGGGCCGGACGCACCCGCAATTTACGGGCGGATGCCGCGAGACAACAGCCGTGTCCGGGACTTTCGCGGCGCACCGCGCTGCATGCTCGAGGCCTCGCGGGTCACGGTAGGCGGGTCCTTGTCGTCCCGCATTCCCACGAACACCGGCTGCCGCAGATGTCCCTCGTCCGTCCACTCGTTGAACTTGACCTCTACCACGATCGCGGGACGCACCCAGTGCGCTGGCTCGTTAGGCGTGGGAAGCGCGGCGAACGGCGAGGTCTTTCGCCCGAGTCGGGCGAGCCGCTCGGACATGTCGCGCAAGCTCGCCTGCGTGAACCCGCCGCCCACATGACCGGCGTACACGAGACGCGCGCCCTCGTAATAGCCGACCAGCAACGCACCCAGATACTTCCGCGATTTTCGCGGCTCGGTGTATCCACCCACCACAAACTCCTGTCGAAACTCCAACTTGAGTTTGAGCCATGCGCTGGAGCGTTGGGCCGGCACGTACGGCGCATCCATACGTTTGGCCATGATCCCCTCCCATCCTGCCGTGCGAGCGCGATGCAGCATCGCGGCGGCGCCGCCCGGCATCGACTCGCCAAGGCGCACGTGATCGCTCGCGCGATCGCCGAGCCGCGTGTCAAGTCGCTTGCGCCGCGCGGTCCACGGCTCGTCAACAATCACATCGTCGCCATCGACGAGCAGGTCGAAAACCATGTACGCCGCCGGCGCTTCCTTCGCGAGGCGCTCGATAGCGGCGGCATCCTCAACGTGCATGCGCGATTGAAGTCCCTGGAAGCGCCCTGGCGCGCCATGCTCCAGCGCCACGATCTCGCCGTCGAGCACGAGGGGGCGGCGGACACGTTTCGCGAGCCGCACGACTTCACGCGCAACCTCGGGAAACTGTGCGCTCTTATCCGCGCCGTTGCGGGTGATGAGCCGCACGCCTGTGGTCGTCACGAACGCCAGCACACGGATGCCGTCGTACTTGGGTTCGAACGTCCAGCCATCGCCGGGTGGAACTGCAGTGCCCACCTTGGCCAACATTGGCGAAAGGCCTTTAGGCGAATCGGCAACGCGTGACGACTCGCGGGATGCCGCGCGACGAGCCCGTGCCCGCGCCGGGTTGACGGGCTTCGCTGACGTATGATCGCTGTGCCACACGCGCGCACCGTCGGTGATCTCGTCCATGGTTCGCCCGGTGGTCACCGATGTGGTGAACTCGGCTACTACGTCGGAGCCGACTCGCGCAAACTCGTCCCGATGCTTGATGAGCAGCCACTGCGGCTTTTCCGGCGATCCTCGGCGCGTGCGTATCAACACCCATGAGCCGCGCAGCCGTTCACCGTGGAGCGCAAACTTGACGTCTCCCTTTTCATAGCCGCGGCGAAGCGCGGACTCGGCATCCACCGCGGGCGGGTCGCTCGTGTAGCTCCCGCGATCCCACAGCATCACCGTACCGCCGCCGTACTCACCCTTCGGGATCGTGCCCTCGAAGGCGTTGTACTCGATGGGATGATCCTCCACCTGCATCGCCAGTCGTTTGACGGATGGATCGGTGCTCGGCCCCTTGGGCACGGCCCAACTTTTCATCACGCCATCCAGCTCGAGCCGAACGTCGAAGTGGAGTTGGCTGGCAGCATGTTTCTGCACCACAAAGACCAGGGGCGTGGCGGAGCGAACGGACGTGGTCTGCACCGCCTCGTCGCCCGCCGGCTCCGGCGTTCTGGCGAAGTCGCGCTTCTTCCGGTACGTACGCAGCGGGGTAGGCATTCGACGTCCTAGCGTTAGGCCAACGACCAACCACCAACCACCAACTCAAGGCCTTTCAGTCGGGCTGTGAATGCCCGGTCCCGGTAAGGGCGGGAAATCGCCGCCGCGTGCTTCCGCCTCCAATAGTCGCTCGATACTTGGGTACCGATAAATCACCGGCGCGTTGTACTGAAAGAGACCGCCCGTGTCGGCGCTCGGCCCGTAGGTGGAATAGAGCGCCTGTCCCCAGAGACGCAGATACGCGGTGAGTTGGCCGCGGTGGTGTGAAGAGTGGGTGAGGCGCCGCGTGAAGACCCACGCGCGTGACCGGCGTGTGTCGAAAAACGTGGTCTCCTCCTCGAACCAAGGTTCCGGGCGCTGTTCGAGCATGGCAAGGCGTGCGGCCGCTGCCGCCGCGTAGTGTTCCAGGAAGGTCAGCCGCGTTTCACGCTCCGGTAGCACGGGTAAGGGGATGGCGATGTCGAGCATCGTGCGCATCCACGCGTCCTCGCTCACGCATTGATGCACCATGTGCTCGTGCGGTGTGCGCGCACGCGGCTCGAGGCGCGTATCCATATGCGTGTCAGCGATCTGCGACCACACGCTAAGCGTTTTGACTCGCTCGGTCCGGTAGGTTTCGATCAGGAAGTCATAGCGCACGAAATCCTCGCTGGGTCGTGGCGGCGCGATCCCGCGCGGCCGGGACCGCCTCTCAAAATGGGGGGCGGCACGATTTTCCGTCCGCGCAAGGTATACGTCAGAGTGTCCTCGATGGTAGATTACGGATCAACCTGAGTGGAGATATCATGGTTAGAGCGTTCGACTTCGAGGAGAACGGCCGGACGTTCACCTGCCAGGTGGAAGAGCCGCGTGGGTCACGCACAGAAGCGTGGTGGTGGTTCGGCGTATCCGGTGACCAGAATCGGTACGCTCCGTTTCATGCTCTTCCCGGCGACACGCAGGAGTCGGTGCGTACGCGCATCGCGGCGTATTATGCCGAGCTCTTGTACCGGCGTGCGCAGCCGGCTCAACCGCGGCAACATTGGGCGCGTCGCAACAAGGACACAACGGCGGCGCCTGCTGCGGCCCCCGATGCCAGCGCGCCGAGTACCTGATCGTCAGTCAGTCGCGCGCGTCGCTGTCCAGTCCGTAGCGGCGCGCGAGACTCTGCTTCATCCACGGCGGCACATGTAGCGCATCCAGGTCGGCTTGCACCACGCGCCGCCGCGCCACATCCCAGTCGATTACTGGCGCTACGTCTTCATCCGTTGCCGCCAGAGACGCCAGGGCGCGTTCCACCACAACGTCACCGCCGGGCACCGTCATACCGAGCTCCACTTCCGCCCGGCGACAGAAGCGCTCGTGGCGCGCCGCAATGTCCCGAGTGAATACTACGCCGCAGCGATCGAGCCGTGCGTGCATGGCCTCGTGCACGATCGTTGCCGCGACCTGGGCCACGGTAAAGTCCGGATTCACACTGAACGTCAACTCGACGAGACAGTTCCGCGCTTCGGGGAAGTAGGCGCCGCGACAGGGATAGCGCTGCACGATGATGCGCGCCAGATCTCGCACCAAGTGCCGGAAGTACCACGGCTGGTGACGTTCTATCAGTGCGAGCGCCGCATCGAGACGGTCGAACACGTGCTGGGTGTCGATGTCGGGTCGCGTGTTGGTGACCTGTACAATCACGCCGCGAATGGTCTTCGTGCGCGACACCGAGCCAAACAGGGAGCGGGCGACACGATCCTGCCAACGTTCCATGAGACCTTCCTTCATCAGCGCGCGATGTTACTCGGCGTTGCTCGATGTCTGGCCGCGGGTGAGCACACGACCCACGTCGGCGCACGCCGCGATGAGGGCCGCGCACAAGCCAAGCAGAAGGAGTGTCACGCCGGCCGTCAGCGCCGGGCGCGCGCGAAAGACAATCCAGATTGGTCGCCACAGTCCGCCAAAGTGTCGCGGACTGGGGAGCAGAAAAAAGAACCCCCGCGGGTGAAGCACGCGGTCGGCAGTTATCAGCACCAGACTCGAGAGCAGCGCCACGAACGCGAACCGCTCGACGCCGCGAATGGTCACCGCCCCGAATCGCCGCTCGAACGAAAGAGAGTTCGGAACAGCCAGACAACCAGAACGATCGGCAGCACAATGAACAGCAGGAACTTGAACGCGAGGATGGTGAACAGGCCGACTGCGATGAGCAGGATGATCGGGAAGCCCAGGATCACCGCCGTGAGCAGCGGTCGAAGGGCAAACAGTCGTAAGAGGGCGGCAATCATGAGGCGTGCTCCACGATGGGGGCTACTGAATACTACGAGGTAACACCCGAGGGGAGTTTCGTCTCGCCGGCGCGCGCACAAACCTGATCCACGAATCCGCGCTGGCCGGCCAGAATACGCTCCCGCGCCTGATCGCAGGGGAACCATGCGGCGCGGTCCACCTCGGGGAACTCCCTCTGCCGACCCGAGCCCTTTGGCCACTCGAGCGTGAAGGTATTCGAGTGAAGCGTGGCCGGGTCAAAGTCGGTCTCGACTGCCCATGCATCGATCACCTTCCCACTCGGCTGCCGCAACCCCGTAAGCGGCACAAACGGGCCGCTCGTGGCGAGGCCCGTCTCCTCCGCCAGCTCGCGGCACGCTGCGCTCAACGGATCCTCGTTGGGCTCATATTCCCCTTTCGGAATTGACCAAGCGCCCAAGTCCTTGGCCGCCCAGAACGGTCCGCCGGGGTGTACGAGCAGCACTTCGAGTGTACCCCGCGTTGTCCGAAAGGGAAGGATGCCCGCGCCGCGGCGCGATTTTCCTGGGTGTGTCATGGCCACCTCGAGCCTACCAGCGTGAATCGCAACGTATACCGCGGAAGCACCGCATGGCGTTCGCGCTCCCCGCCGGATATAGTATCCAATTCTCGCCTTGCTCGCTCAGGAGACTCGCGATGACCACGCGCCACGCCGGTTGCCTCGTTGCACTCGCCGTCCTCGTCACCCCCATCGCACTCCACGCGCAGATTCCGCTCGAGCCGGCGCCGGGAGCACGTGTCGTCACCATCACCCCCCCCGGTCACACTGGGAGCGAACCGTCCATTGCGGTCAATCCATACAGCCCGAATCAAGTCATCGGTGTATACGGCGGACCCGTGGTGGCGTACTCCACTGACTCGGCCCGCACGTTTGCCATCGCCGACGGCACCGCGCCGGCGGGCTGGCACGGCGCGGGTGATGTGTCGATCGCGTTCGGTATCGACGGGCACGCGTACCTCTCCTATCTCACCATCGACAAACTCGGCACCGCGTCATACTGGGGACATGATGCGGGTGCGAACGGTATCTGGGTCCGGCGTTCCCCGGACGGCGGCAAGACGTGGGATTCCATACCTGCCGCGGTGAAAGTCTGGCCCACAGGACACGAGCCCGACATTCAGGCCGAGGACATGCCGCGCATCTGGACCGACGCCGGTCGCGTGAGTCCATACCGCGGTCACCTGTACATGGCGTGGATCGAATGGCAGCTCGACAAGTCGATCATGCTCTTCTCCCGTTCGACAGATGACGGGAAGACGTGGTCGACGCCCAAACGTATCAGTACGCACGCGGGGCTGCCGCGCGACGACAACGGCTCGGTGGTCGGGATCATTGGCACCGTCGCTCCGGACGGCACGATGTACGTCGTCTGGAATGACGGCCTAACGATCGCGTTCGCGATCTCGCACGATGGCGGAGCAACGTTCCAGCCGTCGCGATCGATCATGGACGTCGGGGCTCCGTATTTCGGCGGCGCGACGGGAATTCCCGGTCTGTCGCGCGCGATGGGAGTCCCGCAGATCGGGGTCGACGCGCGCGCCGGCACGCTGTACGTCTGCTGGAGCGATTTCCGCAACGGAGACGTGGACGTGTTCCTATCGCGATCCACGGATCATGGCCGCACCTGGTCGAAGGCCCAGCGTGTGAACGACGATCCGATCCACGACGGGAACGATCAATTTCTGCAGTGGCTGGCCGTTGATCCGGTGACCGGTGCGGTCTACGTGCAGTTCTATGACCGGCGGGGCGATCCTGAGAACCGGAAGACGCGCATCACGCTCGCCCGCTCGACCGATGGGGGCAAGACGTTCACGAACTACGACTGGTCGGACGCGTCATTCACCGGCGAGAGCGCATTTTTAGGCGACTACATGTGGATGGCGGCGTACGACAACAGGGTGTATGGGATCTGGGCGGAGGCCGTGAGCGACTCGAGTGCAACACATCGTCGTTCGCCTACGGTGATTCGAGTGGGGACGGCGGAGTGGAAGGACAGATAAGAGGTACGAGGGGGGGAAAAAGGTAAAAGGGGAGAGTAGGGAGTAGCGAGTCGGGCGTCGCGATGCCCCCTACTCGCCCCTCTTACCTTCTTTCCCCCTCTTACCTCTTACCTGCCCTTCATTCCACGCTCACTGCCTCGTTCCGCTCGTCGAGCACGAGGACGACGACGGCGCCCGGTATGAGCGCGCGGAGCAGGTCGCTCTGGATGAAGTGGTGCGTGTGGCCGCTGCCGCCGGCCTTGGCGCAGGTGCAGGCGAGGGACTCCAGGTGTGCCAGACCCAGGTGGCCGGCGTGCGAAATGGGGAAGTCATCGCCCAAGACCCGTAGGTGCCCGGCGGTCGGCGCGGTGATCTCGACCTTTCCATCGAGCGGCGTCTTGCGCGACACCGTGCAGCGTTCGAGGATCACGGGCGTCTCTCCTCACGTCCAGCATGCTCGCCTAACGGAATGATCAGTCGCGATACGGATAGTCGGGGTCCGACAGCCGTTCGGCGAGGGCCACGCCCTCGGGGCCAGCGATCTGGCGGGCGAGATCCAACAGCATCGGGCTCAGATGCTCGCCGAATCGCAACAGGCTCACGGCGCGGATGCGGCGGGCGAGCAGGAAGGCGAGTATAGGCTTGTCGGCCTTCTGTGCATTGCAGTCGGGACAGGCGAGCACGAGGTTGTCGCGCCGGTCATAGGCGGTCTTGCCGCGACGAGGGGTGACGTGATCGAGAGTAATCGCGTCGGGGGACACGCGTCGCTCGCAGTAGGTACACACGGGACCGTGGCGGTCGAGCAGCCACTGGCGGGTGTTGTTGTAGGCGTTGCGACTGGTCGGCAGCGAAGAACGCTGCGGTGAAGTAGCGCGCGCGGGACGGCGCCGGCGCGGCGCTCGGCGGGTGGGGCTCAGCGGTACAAGGGGTAAAGGGATAGATAATTCATACGTACTGCTTCTAACATAACCTCTTACCAGAGGACGGGGGAGGCTCCCCCCCGTAACGGTGGCAGAGGCACGTCCTCGGAGCCCTTCCGACGCCAGACGTCGGTCAGCTTATCCAGGTGCCGAGCAGTACCGCCATGGCGCCGAGCACGAAGACCGCGGCGGCACCCATGCCCAGCAGTAGCGCGATAAAGCGGATCGTCGAGAACAGCCGGCGCGCCCGGGGCTGGCCGGAGTGCTCGGCCGCCTCTCGATCGGCAATGCCCCACAGGCCGAACGCAGCCAGGGCCGCGAGGGGCATGGCGAGCAGCCAGAGCGACGGATTGAGCACGAAAATCACGGCGAGCAGCGCAGTGCCGACGGCGGCATCGGCCACGAGTCGTCCATCGCTCGCTCTGCGCGCGCGTGCCGACAGCAGGGCGAACAGCGACGGATGTTCGGCTGCGGGCCGGCCGGTTGGCGGTGAATCCGAGGTCATTGTATTCCTCCGTTCGACGCGGGGCGATGCCGCTGGCCCGCGTGCCGTCAGGCCGTGCTTCGCGCCGCCGCTGGGACGCCGCGGATGAAGGCAATGTAGTCCGTTCCGTTAGGCACAGCTCTGGCGTCGCGCAGCAGCAGCGCCACCTGGCCACGGTGGTAGGCCCCGTGGAGCGCGACGTGCAGCAGGATGTCCTCGACGCCCGAGTCGAACTCGGCGCCGGCGCTGTTCCGGTAGTGTACGGTGCGTTGCAGGTCCGCGGTCGTGAGCGTGGCAAGATACGCCGCGTACTGCTCGCGATTGCGCGCCGCGAGCGCGCGGCAGCTGCGGAGATCAAGGGCCGGCCAGACCGCTACGCCGGCGGCGCGCTGCTCCAGACGCCCCAGCCACTCGGCCTCCGCGCCCAACACGTGGGCGAACAACTCGAGCGCCCGCGCCGATGCTCCGGGCGCTGCCTCGAGCGCGGCCAGCGCGCGCTCGTCGGCCCATTCCAGATGCGCGAACAGGCGGTCGAGGTGGACGGGGAGAGGCATGGGGCGGGGCGACAGGTGAACAAGGTAGGAGAGGAGGGTAAAGGTAAGAGTGAACAGGTAAGAGGGGATAGTGGCGAGAAGTAAGTAGACGCTGTGATGTTGTTGCTTCCCACTCTCGCCGTGTCACGTTGTTCCTGGAGCTCCCGCCGCGACTACGGCGTGGCGCGTGGCGGCAGCGCCGCGATCGTGTTCGACGCGCGCGAGGCGCGCATCACCACGCCTAACGCACCGCGGCTCGGCGCGACGGGCGTCCACCTCTTTCTGCTGCCCGCCGGCAGCACGTTCGACCCGCGCTTGGGACGGGCCACGCTCCCGGCTCCCTGATTGGATTGTCAGACTCGTTACTCGTTGCGGGCGGCATCGACCAGGCCCCCGCAGCGTTACCCGTCACTCGGCAGGGGAGGTACATCGATGAGACGTTTCAATCGCACCGTCGCGATCGGCGTCGCCCTCGGCCTAACTGTAGCCATTGGCCTTCCGGCCACGGCCGCGGCGCAACAGGCTGCGGCGATCCGCGGCACGGTGACCGACTCGACGTCCGGAGCGCCGATCGTCGGCGCGCAGGTCACGGTCGTCGGCACCACCCGCGGCGCCATCACGAACGACCACGGCGCCTATCTCGTGGTGCAGGTTCCGGCAGGCGCGGCCACCGTCCGGGCGCAGCGAATCGGCTTCGCGCCCGACCAGCACGCGGTCACGCTGACGGCGGGAGACACAGCAACCGTGAACTTCGCGCTGCACAGTGTCGCCACGACGCTCTCGGAAGTCGTCGTCGTGGGGTACGGCACCGAGAATCGCGCCCGCGTCACCGGTGCCGTGAGCACCGTGAGCGGTACCGACGTCACCCCGGGCCTCACGCAGAACCCCGGGTACTGATCGAACCACAGGCGCATTTGCAGGGAAGCGGGCGACGGGTCAGGTGACCGTCGCCCGCTTTCTCGTAAAACCATTCGAGACCTTCTCTCGTAAACCATCCTGTGGTTCACAGTGTCTGACGGATCGGCGCGGACACAGCGCCCCTATCCTCGAGGGTATCCCGTGGTCAACCCGAAAATCGCCCTGCGGACGCTGTTCAGGACGCCGTTCGTCACGGTCGTGGCCATCGTGTCCCTGGCGTTGGGCATAGGCGCAAACGCGGCGATCTTCTCGCTGTTCGACCAGCTGCTGCTGCGCCCGCTGCCGGTGCAACACCCGGAGCGGCTGGTCAATCTGTCCGCTCCAGGCCCAAACCCCGGCTCCCAGTCGTGCAATCAGGCCGGCGATTGCGACGTCGTGTTCAGCTACCAGATGTTCCGCGATATCGAGCAGGGACATACGGCGTTCAGTGGCGTAGCTGCGCATCGCTTGTTCGGCGCCAACGTGGCGTACCACAAGCAGACGCTGAACGGCGACGCCATGCTCGTCTCCGGGTCGTACTTCCCGGTGCTCGGCCTCCGTCCCGCACTCGGACGATTGTTCACCCCTGCCGACG
>JANWIF010000099.1 GCA_025450035.1 Gemmatimonadaceae bacterium | reverse complement strand
GCGGGGGCGGTGGCGCGGGGATAGCATCTGTGGCGGGGCGAGTAACAAGGCCTTGTTGAACCGGATGAGCCTGATGAAAGCGGATTGTGCCGGGCGCGGGGCGAGGGCATGGCGCCCGTGACGGCACTCTAGGAAGCACGTTGGGCGGCGGTAGCAGTCAGCACGATGGGCGCTGTGTTTGATAAGGACAAAAGCAAAGGCGTGGTCGCGCGCAGTTCTTGCCTCGCGCCCGGCACGATCCGTTTTCATCCGCCTCATCCGGCTCATCCGGTTCAACAAGGCGTTGATACTCAACACGCGACTGGTTTCCGGATCGTAGTGCGCGGCACTATCTAACGGGGAGAGAACGAAGCCGGAGTTTGCGGGCAACTTGGCGGGGGCGGTAGGTGGTAGGCGGTGATTGGTGCTTCACCTGCTGCTGCGAAAACTGACGGGAAGGGATACGCGCTGCTCGACTGTGCAGGAGCCGACGCGTGCCGGGTCAAAGTGCATTTGGTGAATGGCGTCGCGCACGCTTGCGGCAAAGGACACTTCGTACGCGGGGTCTGTGTCTGGTGCATCGACCGTGCGAATGTCGACGGTGTTCATCTCAGGCAGGCCGTTCGTTCCGATGACGAAATCGGCGGCCATGTCGGCCCAGCCGCCGCGTTCGCGGCCCACTGACGGAAATCGCGGCATAGGTTCGTGTCGCTGGGTCTTCGCGCCCCGCGTTGCAACTTCCGGTTCGGCCAGCGCGAACACTGCCTGCGATGCCGCCGATGTGTCGGGCTCGAGTTGGACGCGAAGTTCCAGTGCGGCCTCTTCGGCGACGAAGTCGGCGGGGAGTGGGATGAAGATGGAGTCGCGTGCTAGGTGCGCAATCGCATCGCGGAGCGAATTGCCGTACGGTGTCTCATCGTCCTTGGACTCTCGAACGTCAGTGAGCAGTCCTGGATGGCGGATGGTCAGTTGCACGACAGCGTTCAGGTCGAGGCGGGGCCCACGGGGCGGGTAGATCGCTCGGTTGAGCGGCGGCGACTCTAGCTGGGAGTTCAGTGCCACGACGACGAGGCCCGGCAGCACATTGACCTGTCCGGTTGAGGTTGGGCGGGGAATGCTGTGGACTACCGCTGCCAGTACGGATTGGAGCAATGAGCGCGGCACCAGTGTTGTGCGGGACTTGGGGGCGACGATGACGTACGCGGTCGCGCGAACCGAGTCCGTTGGCGACGTGCAGGGCGATGGCACTTGTGATGCCAAGGCTGAGGGCGCGAGAAAGAGGAGCGCGAGGGCTGGTGAGGTGGGCATTGATACGTGTGGCTGGTTGCCGGTGGCCGTTGCTGGATGATGGTGCTACGTGGTATCTAACGAGCGTAGAAAGTAGCTGTCACCAACCACCAACCACCAGATGAAACGCTTCGCCGCCTTCGATCCGCCTGAATACACCGCGTGGAAGCGGACCGATGCGGACGTGCGGGCGTTTCGCGAGACCATCGAGCGGGATGGCCAGCGCGCGCGGATGGTGGAGGGGTTGGGCGAGCAGGGACAGCTCGCGCTGTACCTCGGCATGGTTCGCAACCGCCTAACTGATATCGCACTCAAGCGCATGGTGCGCCAGGGGGTGATCTCCAAGGCGTGGCTGGGAACGGGCGAGGAGGCGGCGACCATCGGGCCGGTGCACGCACTGCGGCGAGGGCCGCTGGCGGGGAAGGTGCGCGACGTAGTGGCGCCGATGATCCGGAACGGCGGGGCGTGCGTGGAATTCGGGATGCCGGTGGCGGATATCCTCCGTGCCTACATGGGAACGGCTGATGGCCCCTCGCACGGACGGGACGGCCACTACGGCGACCTCGCGAACGGGATCCTGGCGCCGATCAGCCACGTCGGCGACATCGTGCCGGTGGTGGCGGGGATTGCCTTGTCGTTTCGGCTGCGCGGGCAGGATGCCGTGGCCATGACGTGGATCGGCGATGGGAGCACGAAAGCCGTCGTGGCGCACGAAGGACTGAACTTCGCGGCGGTGCAGCGGGTGCCGATCATCTTCATTATCCAGAACAATCAAGTGGCGTTAGGCACTCGACTCGCCCAACATCATCTGGCTGCGGGGGTCGGCAATTTTGCGGACTGGCCCAAGGCATACGGGATGTGGGGCGGCGTGTTCGATGGCAACAACGTGCTCGATGCATATGCGCTCACGGCGCTGGCGGTGGAGCGGTGCCGGCGGGGCGAGGGTCCGGCGCTGCTGGTGGCAGAGACGTTTCGCATGGGCGGACACGCCACGCATGACGAGGCCGAAGCGCGTCAGACCTTTGCTCCGGAGCTGTTCGCGGAATGGGGGCGGCGTGATCCGGTTGCGCTGTACGAGGAATACCTCGCCGAGGAGGGAGTGTCGCGTGAGATGTTGGCGCAACTGGCAGCGGACGCGGAACTCGAAGTGGAACAGGGTGAAACGGAGGCGCTCGAGAGCCGCCGTTTGCACATGCCGGACGGGAAGGATGCGTTGACGGGCGTGTACGCCGGCCCGCACCGCAATGGCGGCGCGGCGTGAGGAGTATCGGTGTGCGTGCCGCTCTCGGCGTTTTCGTCGCTGCGTTAGGCGCAAGCGCGGGCGGATGCTCGTCGGACAACGGGCCGGCGTCGCCGGCCATGCCGGGCGACTCGGCGACGCAGGCGCTGAACGGCCAGCTCACCGTGCCGGCCGGTTTCAAGGTGGCGTACTTCGCCACGCATCTGCCCGGGGTGCGCTTCATGGCGTTAGGCGCCGACGGCGCCGTGTACGCGAGCCAGCCGTCGGCAGGACGCGTGGTGCGCATCTGGGACGTGAACGGCGATGGCGTGGCCGACAGCGTGGCGACGGCGGTGGGGGGGCTCGATCGGCCGCACGGCCTGGCGTTTCACGGAGGCTTCCTGTACATCGCCAACACGGGCAGCGTGGTGCGCGTCCGGTTGGGAGGCGATGGGCGTGCGGCCGGCGCGCCGGAGGCGCTGGTGCAGTTCGACGGCGGCGGCATGCACTGGACGCGCAGCCTCGCCTTCGGCGCCGACAGTATGATGTACGTGGCCATGGGCTCGACGTGCAACGTGTGCGTGGAGACCGACCCGATGCGGGCGGCAGTGACGCGGTACGACGCGAACGGGGAGAATGGCAGCCGATTCGCGTACGGGCTTCGCAACGCCGTGGGGATTGCGGTGAATCCGGCGACGAAGGCCATCTGGGTGTCACAGAACGAGCGCGACAATCTCGCCCCCGACCACGAGAATCTGCCTCCGGACGAGATCAACATCTTGCTGGAGGGCGGCGACTACGGGTGGCCGTACTGCTACACGCACGGCGGCGCACCGGTGCCCAACCCGGAATATCACGACGCGTCGCGGTGCACGGCCACGATTCCGGCGACGCTCGAGATCCAGGCGCACTCCGCTCCGTTAGGCATGACGTTTCTCGATCGGGCCACCGCATTCCCCGACGACTATCGGGGCGACCTGCTGGCTGCGCTGCACGGATCGTGGAACCGCGGCGTGCCGACGGGGGCGAAGGTGGTACGGATTCATGTGACGAACGGCATCCCGGTGTCGGCGGAGGACTTCGTGAGCGGCTGGCAGCGGGCCGATGGAAGCCGGTGGGGGCGGCCAGCCGATGTGATGGTGTACCGCGACGGCTCGGTGCTGGTGAGCGACGATCAGGGAGGCGCGATCTTTCGCGTGTACCGCTGACCGTGGCGGCGCGCGTCGCGGCAATCGCGTCGCTGCTCGTTCTTGGTTGGGCCGCGGCTGATGCGGGGGCGCAGCAGGCCGGATCGGCGCGGGCGCTGGATGTCGTGCACTACGAGCTGGCGCTCGACCTGCCGGATACCGGCGCGCACATTTCCGGCCGAGCCGCGCTCACCGTGTGGCGCGCGGATCGCGCGGATACGCTGGATTTGGATCTGGTGTCGCTGCACGTGGACAGTGTGCTGGTGAACGGCGCCGGCGTGGCGTTCGTGCGTGACAGCGCCACGATCCATGTGCCGCTTCCCGGTGGCACCGGGGACACGTTGCGGGTCGTCGTGCGCTACGATGGGGTGCCATCCGATGGGCTCATCATTCGGACCGATTCGTTGGGCCGGTGGACCGCATTTGGCGACAACTGGCCGCAGCGGGCGCGCTACTGGATTCCCGGCGTCGACGCGCCTAACGACAAGGCCACCGTGGAGTGGACGGTGCGCGCGCCGGCGAATCGGCGCGTCGTGGCGAACGGGGAATTGGTCGAAGAGGTGCCGTTACCTCCCGATTCCACCGGCGCTGCGCGGACGCTCACGCGGTGGCGGGAATCGCGGCCCATTCCCACGTATCTGATGGTGATCGCCGCGGCGCCGTTGGCGTACTACGATCTGGGGCGTGCGGCGTGTGGGCGCAGCGCGTTTGGCGGCTGCGTACGGCAGTCGGTGTACGTGGCACCGGAGATGATCGACTGGCTGCCCGGGCCGTTCGCGCACGCGCTGGACATCGTCGACTATTTCTCGACGCTGATCGCTCCGTTTCCGTATGAGCATCTGGCGCACGTGCAGTCGTCCACGCGATTTGGCGGGATGGAGAACGCGACGGCGATTTTCTATGCCGATCGCAGTTTTCGGACGCGGACGTTGAACGTGAGCACCATCGCGCACGAGACCGCGCACCAGTGGTTTGGCGACGCGGTAACCGAGTCATCGTTCGCCGATTTGTGGCTGTCGGAGGGGTTCGCGACGTACTTTGCCGCGCTGTGGGAGGAGCATTCGTTGGGCGACAGCGCGTTCCGGGCGGAGATGGCGGCCACGCGCAACGCGATCGTGGCATCGCCGGTCACCGCGGAGCGCCCGGTGCACGATTCGGTCGAAACCAACATGCTGGCGCTGCTCAACACCAACAGCTATCAGAAGGGTGCGTGGACGCTGCACATGCTGCGGTCGATGGTGGGCGACTCGGCGTTCTTCCGCGGCGTGCGGGCGTACTATGCGGCGCATCGTGACGGCAACGCGCGGACCGACGATTTGCGTGAGGCGTTGGAGCGGAGCAGCGGGCGTCCACTGGGCTGGTTTTTCGATCAATGGCTGCGCCGACCCGGATTCGCCGAGCTCGCCACGCACTGGCGTTACGACAGTGCGAGCCACCGCGTCAGCCTGTACGTGGAGCAGGGGGTGCGGTTCGCGCCCTACCGCTTCGCGCTTGCCGTCGAGGTGCGCGATGCCGACGGCCGCGCCCATCGCGTGACCGTTTCGGTCGCAGCGGAGCGCTCGCAGCGCATCGTGCTTCCGCTTCGACTGGATGCCCCGCCTCGTGCGTTGGTCATGGATCCCGACGTTCAGCTGCTGGCTACGTTTGCGACGCAGTGACGTCGCGCGGCTCGCCGTCGCGCTGGTGTCACTGCTGTGCGTAGCGTCCGTGCCCGGATCGGCGCAGGTGCGGGAGGCGGTCGTCATCGCGCACGCCGACACGCTGCTCATTGCGGGCCGGGTATTTGCGGCGGAGTCGCTGTACTATGATGCCGTGCGGTGGAACTCGCACAATCCCGCGGCCCGTTTAGCGTTAGGCAAGTATCTGGCAGCGCGGGGCGCGCTCAAGGTTGGGGCCGTGTTGATGGAGGAGGCGCGGTTTTTCGGCGGCGATCAGGCGGAGGTGGCGCGGGCGTTGGCGCCCGTGTATCAGCGGCTGGGCGCGTATGGCGCGTTGGCGTCATTGCCCGGTTCGCCGTTGCCGTACGCCGAGCGGGCGCGGGCCGAGTGGCTGCGCGATCATCCGCCCACCGTTGCCGGGCCTGATTCGGCGTGGGTGTCCTATCACGTAAGCGACAGCCACCTACTCGGGCAGGTGACGTTGCAGATCGGTGCGGACAAGGTGGAGGCGATCATCGACGCAAGGGAGCGTGGCTTGGTACTCGATCCCGTGTGGATGGGGCGGCGTGAGGTGCGGCGATTCGCGTCGCGCGGCGCGCGGGGGCCGGGCGATGCCGCGGGGGTCGTGCTCGCCGTTCGGTTAGGCGCATTCACGTTCACGAACGTGCCGGCGCGGTTCGAGCGGCAGCGCGTTCGTGGTACGGCGGTGATCGGTCTGGATGTGTTGGCTGCGCTTGCGCCGACGTTCGATCCGCCGGCCGACCGGATGTTGCTGCGTCGCGGCGGCGACGTGGGGAGTGGGATGCCGGGGTTTCGGATTCCGACGCTGACGACGGAGGCGGGGGTGTTCGTGGTGAAGACGGAGACCGTGTTTCCGATCGGGCATCCCGACGTGCAGCAGTATTTGCGGCGGGCGCGGTGGACGTTGGATGCGAGGCGGGGGGAAGTGATTGTCACGGGGGCGTAGTGTCCACCTCGCTTGACTGTGAGGCCGGCAAGGCACGTTAACGCGGCCAAATTCCGCCAAAAGAATGCATTATACGACCACAACAACCAGTAGGAGCGTGCGGACGGATTCCGGCCTAACCGATGGCTGGGCGCCTGGCGCGGCGGGCGCGGTGGACGTTGGATGCGAGGCGGGGGGAAGTGATTGTCACGGGGGGGGTAGTCGGCCTTTGGTGGTGGCGGCGCGGACATCACGATAGCCGGACGGGAGCCGGCGAAGGTGCGGGTGAGGGCGACGTGACTATCTGCGCGGTGCGGGCGTGCTCGATCGCTGGCACCACCGCCCATGCCACGGCACAAGGCTCGCGCAGCCGCTCCGCGCATACGAGCATTGGCACATCGATATCCTGTACGTGAATCTCGCGGGCACGTTCTACGAACTCCGTAGCAAGAACACCCAAACTCCCGCACGTGCTTGGCGGTATCCCTGCACGGGGCACCCTCTGCGTCGGATCCGCGGCGCCCGCGTCACGATCCCGTGACGTCGCGCGCGTGCGTGCAATTGCTATTCTGCTTTTTGTCTTCCGTGACCAGTCCAGCACGGTGCCGACAACAGTACCAATCTGCGCGCCGAGCGACTCGCACGAACACGGCGGGTCGTATCCGAGATCAGCGGGCGATAGCCACGGCTCCGAGAGATTGATCGGGTCCATCCCGCCGCCAGCCCGTACGTATTAAGCCCACCCGGGAGCGAGTTAGTCTGATTTGCGGGCAGTAGCTGAGCTCGACATTGTGAGCTAAACAGGGCCGTCCGTTTACGGGACTGGTTTCCACTGCTGGCCGTCCCTCTCTAGCCAGACGGTGTAGCTGTGGTAAATCGAATACGCGTCGCCAATTCGGATGAGCGGCCGACTCGCGGTGATTTCCAGTTTACTCTCGCCGAGGCTATCGATCGCCTTCGTGAGGGCTGGCAAGATATCCTCGATCTCACTCTGTAGTGAGTTCTGATCTGAGGTTGTCGTCTCATACTGGAGTAGAACCCAGCGCATTCGACCACTGGACTGCCGGGAAAAGCTGATGACCTCGAATTTCCTACCGTCCACTCCTTTGATGAACTGACGCGTATGATGAACTGAGAGGAGGAAGGCAAGAATCGACAGGACGACGACAGTCGCAACGGCCTGGCGAATTAAGGAACGCCGCTCACGATCACGAGTGACTGCGTGTTGGGTCTGCACATTAAGATGTTGTTTGAGCGGCCTTTAGCGGTCATGCCAGCGAGACCCCAGCGCCGGGGATGTGGGCTTGCCCCGGCGGTTTCAAGGAATCATCGCAACAACGCGGGCAAACGATTCGGCTGGCGTGCGCCAGTCGAGAATGCGGCGCGGCCGTCCGTTCAGCTCGGCCGCGACGGCGTTCAGCTGGCCCTGCGTATAGCT
>JANWIF010000098.1 GCA_025450035.1 Gemmatimonadaceae bacterium | reverse complement strand
CTGTTCGATGAGCACGGCAACGCGATCGTGGCCGACTTCGGGATCGCGCGCGCGGTGACCAACTACGTGGAGCAGACCGGCACCAACATGGTCGTGGGGACGCCCCACTATTTCTCGCCCGAACAGGCGCGCGGGCAAGTCCTGGATGGGCGCGGCGACATCTACTCGTTAGGCGTGACGCTGTTTCGCGCCGGGACGGGCGTGCTGCCGTTCCAGGGCGGCGACTGGTACGAGATCGCGCGCCAGCACGTAGAAGATTCGCCGCCGCGACCGCGCTCGCTCAATCCCGCGCTGTCGCGCGGCATGGAGCGCGTGATCCTCATCTGCCTCGAGAAGGACGCGTCCAAGCGCTATGCCACGGGCGACGCGCTGCACACGGAGTTGGTGCAGCTTCTGGGCCGCGTGTCAACGCCGGACGACGAGGCCACAGTGGTGATCCCCACGCCAGTTGGGGGGGTGACCACGGCCACGGCCGCCGGCGCGCCCGGGCGGCGGCGCGCTCTCCGGTCTCTGGCGCTGGCGAGCGTGACTGTGTTAGGCATTCTGGCACTGCTGGCCGGCCTGCGCCGCGCGCGATCCCACGACACTACGACGCCGGCACCACCAGTCACCGCGATGTCGCCCGAGTCGGGGACGGCCCATGCAGGCGTTCTCGTTTCGACGCCTACGGACACAGCGGTGGCAAGCACTGCAAGTGTCGTCCCGCCCGTATCGCCGCCGGCCCGGCCCGAGCTGCGCATCATCGCGCCCCGGGACGCCGAGGTGACCGTGGATGGTGAAACCGTTGGACACGGGAATTGGCGAGGTACCCGATTCGCCGCGGGCGAGCACCGCGTCGTGGCTTCTGTGCACACAATGGACGGCTGTTCATCAGCGGTCGACAGCTCGCGGGTGAAGATCCCGGAGCGCGGTGTGGCAAAGGTCACCCTGGCTCCCCATCCGTGCGGCTCGTTGTCAATCGACGCGGAGCCTGCGGGCGCCCGCTGGGACCTCTCGTCACTGGATGGGACGCACGTTGCCGAGGGTCAGGTGCCGCAGGGTGGACCGGTGCTCGTTCCCAGCGGGCCCTACGTTCTGCGCGTGTCGAAGAGTTTTTGCGCCGACTATCGAGCGCGAATCGCGATACCGAGCGGCGTCGCGCATCGGGAGCGTGTGCGGCTCATTTGCGGCCAGTAGCGGTCGGAGCTCCTGCTCGGCACGCGACGCACACGGGGCGCGCGCCCAATTCCATCATCGCGCGGCGCAGCCACGATCCGTGCAGATGCGTGAAGCACAGGATGTGCTGGCATCGCGAGCACACTCCCCCGGTCGACGGGTCGAAGCGCGTACCGCACGCATCGCAGTCGATGGACACGATCGATTTTCGAAAGAGCGGGAGGCCGAGCATGACGGCAAGATGTCATCGGTGCGTGAACTGCGGAATCGCCTTCTAGTCCCGAGCCCCGCACTCCTCGCAGCATTCGGCGCCGGCGTGGCGCAGCGGCCGACCACACTGGGCGCAGGGCGGGCCGTACTGGGACACCACGTGGTGCCACACCACGTTGGGGTCGGACTCGGCTACGCCGGTGAACATCTCGTACCCAACGGCCAGGTGTCGGAGCTTCCGTTGGGCGGGCGTCGCATCCGCCGTGAGCGGGAGCGGCGCCGGCAAGCCGCGGCTCGCGCGTTCGCGCTCGATCACGGCCATTCGGCTGGCTTCGTCGTCGCCGGATCGGTGCGCCTCGACGATGACCGCCCATTCGTCGTCGTCCAGCATCGGAAGATCGCGACGGCACCGGTGACACCAGAGAACTTTCACTAGAACGGTGATGGAGGTAAGTGGCGGGAGGCACGAGGGGACAGTGGGGGGGGGGGGTCTGTGCCTGGCTGCCTGCCACTGTCCCCGCCTACCGGATTCCCGTCCCCCGCCTACCCGACTTCTGTCTAACCAACGCACCATCCCCTCCGGCCGCAACACGAGCGGCCATCACCTCCGCGCGTCGAAAGCACCCGATCACGTGGTCGTTCAGCAACCCGACGGCCTGCATGAACGAATAGCAGATCGTGCTTCCCACAAAGTTGAAGCCGCGCCGGCGAAGGTCGCCGCTCAGCGCGTCCGACAGCAGCGTGCGTGCGGGAAGCTGCGAGGACGGCCTCCAGTTTCCCACGACGGGCGCGCCATCCACGAACTGCCACACGTAGGCTGAGAACGAGCCCACTTCGTCGCGCACCGCGAGCAGCGCACGGGCGTTGCGCACGGCACTCTCGACCTTGAGGCGATTGCGCACGATGCCGGGATCGGCGAGCAGCCGGGACATCCGCGCCGGCGTGAACCGCGCTACACGCTCAGGATCGAAGTCGTCGAACACCTCACGGTAGCGATCGCGCTTTCGGAGAATGGTTTCCCAACTCAGTCCCGCCTGCGCCCCCTCGAGGACCAGGAATTCGAACAGGCCGCGGTCGTCATGGACAGGCACACCCCACTCGGCGTCGTGGTAGGCGATGCCGAGCTCGGTTGTCGCCCACCTGCAGCGCCCGCGAGCGGTCACCGGATGCCGTCGCCGCCGACGCGCGGGCGCATGGCGCGCCAGGCGCTGCGCACCAACACGAAGCCGAGCCCCATCGCGACGATCGCCGCCGCGACGATCTTGCCGCAGCGCGCGCACCCGGAAAACGCGGCGCCCGTCTGTGCCGCCAGGATGCACAGGCCGGCGACGATCAATCCCATGCCCAACGCGCCGCCGAACACGCGCAGTGCGTGGGCGGTGGGATGCGGATTGCCCTGCGGAACGTCATCCATGATGTGCGTGTCTCCCGATGTGATGCGTCACCGGCTGGCGGCCACGCCGATCGCCGCGCCTAACGCAGCACCGATCCAAAAAACCGCCTGGCGGTACCATGGCATCGACGGACGGGCCACGAGGGCCACGTGATCGGTGGTGACGCGCGTGGTCTGCCCGGTGATGAGCGCCATAGCCTGGCCGCTGTCCACGCGCACGACGCGGAATCGCGCGATCATCGCGTCGTGATCGCGTGGATCGACCGCGATGCCGCGGCTTCCGGGGTGCACCCAATGCTCGCGATCCGTGACGAACGTGATCGTGCTGTCGGACGCCTGCACGATCTCGAAGCGATACGAGCCGCGCTGCGCGCGGACTGCGCCGGGCGCGCCGGCGAGCGCGACAGCGCACACGACGAGCATGGCGCCCCGGCGCACCTCAGAGTCCGAAGAGATTCTTCACCAGGCTGGTGATGTCGTTGTACATCACGATGACGAACAATAGCGCGATCGCCGCCAACCCGAAGCGCATCAGGTATTCCCTGGTGCGCGGGCTGAGCGCACTGCCCTTCACGCTCTCCGCCACCGTGAGCAGAATCTGTCCGCCATCGAGAATCGGCAGCGGCAGCAGGTTGAAGACCGCCAGATTGATGCTCAGGATGGCGATGAGGCTGAGCAGGCTCCCCCAACCGGCCTGAGCAGCACTGTAACTCGCCCGGCCAATGCCCACCGGGCCGCTCAGATTGCGCACCGAGAGCGAGCCCGTGGCCAATCGGTGGAGCGCGGTCACCACCGAGCCGGTTACGACCCACGTCTCCTGCCACGCCACGTGGAGGCCGGTGCCTAACGAGATGGGAACACGCTCCGAGCCGCTGCGCTGCTTCGCGCCGATACGGCCGATGATGCGTCCGCTGCCCGCTCCGGTCGCGTCGGCCGGGACGGAATCGGGGCGAATAGTGAGGCGCACCGGCACGCCGTCGCGTATCACGATGAACGCCAACGGCCGACCCGGCGACCCCTCGATGCGGTGCGTCATCTCGTTCCAGGTGCGCACGGTGTTTCCATCCACCGCCACCACGCTGTCACCCGCCCGGAGTCCGGCGCGCGCGGCGGGCATGCCCGGCACCACGGCGTCGATCACCGGTGTGAGGTACGGTGCGATGGCATCCATCAATGAATCGGGGGCCACCCCGGCGGGTGCGCCTAACGGGATCTCCACTTCGCCGCGCTGGGTCCTGATCGCGAGCGTGCGGCCGGCGGCCGAGTCGATGCGATCCAACACGTCGTTCCAACTGGACACCGCACGGCCATCCACGGCGAGCACGGTGTCGCCTACGTGGAGCTGCTCCACGAGCGCGGGGGCGCCGGCCACGTTGCGGACATCGCCGATCACGCGGGTCCGCACGATGGCCATGCCCTGCGTCCAGGCCAGGGCGGCGATGATCACGAAGCCGAGCAGCATGTTCATCGTGACGCCGGCGAGCATGATCACCAGGCGGGCGGGCAGCGATTTGGATTCAAACAGTCGTTCGGTAGGCACCGGCTTGGGTCCGAACGGCGCGATGGCATTGGGGTCGTACCACTTGGGCAGCGGCTGTCCGGCCTCGGCGCTCGCGGGGGCCGGCTGTTCGCCGCCCCCTTCGAGCATCGACGTGCCTTCCTCGTCGCGCGAGGCGAGGCGGACGTATCCGCCTAACGGAACGGATGCAAGGATGTACTCCGTCTCGCCCCACTTGCGGCTCCAGATCGCGGGACCAAACCCGATGGAGAACCGCGGCGCGTAGACCCCGGTGGCCTTCGCCGCCAGAAAGTGCCCCAACTCGTGCACGAAGATCACCACCCCGATGACCAACAGGATGGCGAGCCAGGGCAGCACGCTGCTCAACATCTGAACAGCTCCTTCACAAAGCGTCGGGCTACGCGATCGGCGTCGCCGAGGGCGTCGCGGGTGCTCCCGTCGACACCACCGTGGGCGTCGAGCGCCGCGGCGATGGCGCGTGGAATGTCGCCGAACGCGATGCGTCCCTCGAGGAACAAGGCCACCGCCTGTTCATTCGCGGCATTGAACACCGCCGGCGCGGCGCCCGCCCGGCGGCCGGCGGCAATGCCCAACCGCAGCGCTGGAAAATCGTCCAGGCGCACGCGCTCGAACGTGAGTGGCGACATCTCGATCGGATCGAACGGCGGTACCCCCATGTCGGCCACGCGTTCCGGATGCGTGAGGGCATACAGGACGGGAAGCTCCATGCTCGGAAATCCGAGTTGGGCCATGACGCTCCCATCCACGAACTCCACGAACGAGTGTACGACACTCTGTGGATGCACGACGACCTCGATCCGGTCGTAGGACAATCCGAACAGAAAGTGTGCCTCGATCACTTCCAGCGCCTTGTTCGCCAGGGTGGCGCTGTCGATGCTGATCTTTCGCCCCATGTGCCAGGTGGGATGTTGCAACGCTTCGGCCACGGTGGCGCCCGCCACGCGCTCGCGCGACCATGCGCGGAATGGGCCGCCGGAGGCCGTGAGAATCAGTCGTCGCACGTCCGTCGCGCTGCGGCCGGACAGGCACTGGAGTATCGCGCTGTGCTCGCTGTCTACCGGTATGATCTCTCCCCCGCCCTCTCGGCACGCGGCACGCACTAATGGACCCGCCATCACCAACGTTTCCTTGTTCGCGAGCGCCACGCGCTTGCCCGCGCGCACGGCGGCCAGCGTCGCATCCAATCCCGCGGCGCCCACCACGGCGTTGATCACGATCGACACATCTTCACGCTGCGCGGCCTCCACCAGGCAGCCGGTGCCGCAGGCCCACTCCAGGCGCGGCTCCGCGCCGTACCGCACCAGGCCCACGAACGACGGACGCACCAGCGCGACCTGCTCGCCTAACAGGGCGACGTTGCTGAACGCGGTGAGCGCGCGCACACGGAAGCGGTCGGTGTGGCGCTGCAGCACGCGGAGGGCGGTCGTGCCAATGGAGCCGGTCGATCCCAGGATGGCGACGCCCTGCGGTGATGTGCTCATCGCAGCGCCGGGAGCAGCACGTGCGGGAAGGTGAAGGCGAGGTAGGCCACAGGCAGCGCGAAGAGCAGTCCGTCAATGCGATCCAGCACGCCGCCGTGTCCGGGGAGCAGATGCGAGCTGTCCTTTTGACCGGCCTCGCGCTTGATGAGCGACTCGGCCAGATCGCCGAGCTGGACCGCGGCGCTGATGGCGACGCCGAGCACCACGCTCGTCACCGGCCGCACGGCGAGGAGCGCCGTCGGCGGCAGAACCCCGTGCGCGTAGCACCAGCTCGCCGCGGCACAGCACACCAGCGCGCCGACCGCGCCCTCGACGGTCTTGCCCGGACTCACTGCGGGGATGAGCATGTGGCGCCCTACGGCGCGGCCCACGAAGAACCCGGCGCTGTCGGAGATCCACGTCAGCACGAGCGGGTACGCCAGCAGCGCCGTGCCGGCCAGACGGCCCACGGTGTAGTTGTGATAGCGGAGCCCGTAGGCGAAGCTCAGCATGCCGCCCGTGTAGAGCATGCCGAACACGGTGGTGGCGGTAGCGCCGATGGGACGTTCCTGCGGGCCGCGCGCGAACACCGAGAGCGCGAACACGGTGAGCACGATCACCGCTCCTAACGTGAGCAGCGGCGGCGCGAACTCGCCGGTTCGATACCCGTACACCCCCACCGGGATCACGAACGCCAGCGCCACGCCCACCAGCTCGAGCGGCCCGTACCCTGCGGCGCGCGCGAGGCGATAAAATTCCCAGGCGCCTAACGCAGCCACGATGGCCAGCATGAGCGCCATGGCCAATCCGCCCGCGTACGCCACGCCCAGCACGACCGGGATGGCGACGACGGCAAACAGCACGCGGACCGTCAGGTTCGACACCGGCCCTCGCGCGCTATGCCGGCACGCGGCCGAATCGCCGGTCGCGGTGCTGATAGGCCGTGATCGCCTCGAACAAGTCGCTGCGTGAAAAGTCGGGCCACAACACCGGCGACATGTACAGCTCCGCGTACGCGCTCTGCCAGAGCAGGAAGTTCGAGATCCGCTGCTCGCCCGATGTGCGAATGAGCAGGTCGGGATCGGGGCAGTCGCTGGTGTAGAGCCGGCTGCTCAGCGCCTCCTCGTCCACGGCGTCCGGGTCCAGGCGTCCATCGCGCACGTCGCGCGCGATCCACCTGGCCGCGCGCACGAGCTCCGCGCGGCCACCATACGAGATGAACAGGTTGAGCGTGAGCCGCGAGTTTTCCGCGGTGCGGGCCACCAACTGCTCGGCCGCGCTCGCGGCGCCCGGCGCCAGCCGGGACAAGTCGCCTAACACGCGGACTCGCACCCCCTGCGCACGCAGATCCTCCGATTCGCGGGCGATGAATTCCTGCAGCAACGCCATCAGCGCGCGAACCTCGGCCGGCGGACGCTGCCAATTCTCCTGCGAGAACGCAAACAGCGACAACACATCCACTCCTGCCTCGAGCGATCCTTCCACCACGTCGCGCACCGACTTCATTCCCGACCGGTGACCCAGCGGCCGCGGCAGATTGCGTTCACGCGCCCACCGGCCGTTGCCGTCCATGATGATCGCGATGTGACGCGGTACGGTGCCGTTCACACGGATCTTGGCGAGCAGCTCGGCAGCTTTCATGGCACCGGAGAGTGAGACGGGGAAGGTCGGCGTGCCGTCAAACTTCCATGATCTCGGCTTCCTTCACCTTGAGCAGCTCCTCGAGCTTGGCCATGTGGTCGTCGTGCAGCTTCTGGAGCTCTTTGTCCGAGTGCTTTCTCTCGTCCTCGGACACCTTGTCCAGCTTCTTGATCTGATCGCGCCCGTGCGTGCGCGAATGACGAATGCCGATGCGGCCTTCTTCGGCCAACTTGTGCACCACTTTCACCAGGTCGCGGCGCCGCTCTTCATTGAGCGCCGGGATCGGCACGCGAATCACGCCGCCCTGATTGGACGGATTGAGCCCGAGGTCCGAATCGCGAATCGCCTTCTCTACGGCGGCCGTTAGGCCCTTGTCCCAGGGGGTCACGGTGAGCAGGCGCGGCTCGGGACTCGACACGCTGGCCACCTGCGAGATGGGCAGCTGCTGTCCGTAAGCGTCGACGCGCACGGTATCGAGCAACGAAACCGACGCCTTGCCGCTCCGGATGGACGAAAACTCCTTCTTGGAGTTCTCGATCGCCTTGTCCATCGCGGCGCGCGTGTCCTTCAGGATTTGCGGTATGGTGCTCATTGGACGATGGTACCCACGCGCGCGCCGCAGATTGCGTCGGCGACCGCGCCCCGGCGTTGAATGTTGAGCACGATGAGCGGAAGGTCGTTCTCCGCGCAGAGGGTTATCGCGGTCTGGTCCATCACCCCCAATCCTTGCACAATGATGTCGCGATAGCTGAGTCGCTCGTACAACGTCGCGGTGTCGTCCTTCTTCGGGTCGGCCGTGTAGATGCCGTCCACGCTCGTCGCCTTGATGATGACGTCCGCTTTCATCTGGATGGCGCGCAGCGCGGCCGCGGTGTCGGTGGAGAAATACGGATTGCCGGTTCCACCCGCAAAGATCACCGTGCGCCCTTTCTCGAAGTGCCGCAACGCCCGGCGCCGGATGTATGGCTCGGCGACCTCCTCCATGCGAATGGCCGTCATCACGCGAGTGACGACGCCTTTCTTCTCGAGGATGTCCTGCATGGCCAGCGCGTTGATCACCGTGCCCAACATCCCCATGTAGTCGGCCGCCACGCGATCCATGCCCATCTTGGAGAGCTGCGATCCGCGCACGATGTTGCCGCCGCCGATCACCATTCCCACCTGCACGCCCATCGCGACCACAACCTTCACCTCGTCCGCGAGCCGGTCGAGCACATCGAAGTCGAGTCCCACGCCTCGCTCTCCGGCGAGCGCTTCGCCGGAGAGCTTGAGGAGGATCCTGGAGTACGCGGGGGCCGGGGCCGGTTTGGACGCGGGCACGGCGGTGGAAGCGGAGACGGTCACCGGGTTTCTACTCCTGTCCCATGTGGTAGCGTACGAACCGCCGAACGACGATGTTCTCACCCATTTTGGCCGACGCTTCCTTCACCAGATCGCCGATCGTCTTCTTGGGATCGCGAATCCATTCCTGGGACAGCAGCACCACCTGCCTGTAGTATGCCTCGACTTTGCCGTCCACGATCTTGGCGACGAGGTTCTCCGGTTTGCCGCTCTCTCGCACCTGCTGCTCGTAGATCCGGCGCTCCTTCTCCACGACCGCCTCGGGAATGCTCTCCTTGTTGACCGCCAAGGGCGCGGCGCTCGCGATGTGCAACGCGATCTCCTTCACCAATTCCTTGAAGTCCGCATTCTTGGCGGCGAAGTCGGTTTCACAATTGACCTCGACGAGCACGCCCACCTTTCCATTGTGGTGGATGTAACTCCCGATCTGTCCTTCGGACGCCGTGCGCCCGGCCTTCTTCTCGGCCTTGGCGATGCCCTTGGCCCGAAGATACTCGGCGGCCTTCTCCGTATTTCCCGCGGTCTCCTCGAGTGCTTTCTTGCAGTCCATCATGCCGGCGCCGGTGCGCTGGCGCAGCTCCTGGACGTCTTTGGCCGTGAACGTAGTGGCAGTCATCTCTCGATCCTTCGCGCACAATGGCGCGTGTGTTCTCTCTATTGGCAGCGCGGCGCAATGTGCGACCGTGCACACCGCCCGCTCTGAATGAGTCAATCGTCGTGAAAACGCCGCCGGCACCGGGCCGGCGGCGTGTGAAAACTAGCTCGGTAAGCTCACCGGCATGACTCGCCGATCCGCCGGCCCGTTATTCCACCGCGCTGCCGTCACCGCCGCCTGCGTCGACACCAGCATCCGGTTCGTCCGCCACATCAGCCGCGGCAGCGCCTTCGGCCGCGGGCTCGTCAGGACCCACTTTGAGTCGGGCGGCGATCGCTTCGGGCTTGGCCCGACGCCGGCGCGTGCGGCGACGGCGACGACGCTCGCCTTCATCAGCGGGCTCCGTTCCCCGGTCGCTGCTGTAAGTCGTCAGTCCGCCGCCCTCAGCGTCCTCCTCCGACTCCTGGCGCTTGGGCGCCTCGCGTCGCGCGTCGGCAATCGCATCGGCAATGGCACGCGTGATGAGCTCTACGGATCGGATCGCATCGTCGTTGCCGGCGATCGGCACGGTGATGAGGTCCGGATCGGCGTTGGTATCGACGATCGCGATGATCGGGATGCCGAGTTTGTTTGCCTCGGTAACGGCGATCTTCTCTTTCTTGGAGTCGATCACGAACATGAGTCCGGGAAGGCGAATCATGTTCTTGATACCGGCGAGGTACTTGTTGAGCTTATCACGCTCGCGGCCCATCATGAGCTGCTCTTTCTTCGTGTAGTCCTGGAAGGAGCCGCCCTCTTCGCTTCCCGCTTCGAGCTCCTTGAGGCGGCGGACCTGTCGCTTCACGGTCTGGAAGTTGGTGAGCAGACCGCCTAACCAGCGCTCGGTAACGAACATGGCGCCGCAGCGCTCCGCCTCGACCTGGACGATGGCCTTGAGCTGTCGCTTGGTGCATACGAAGAGCACGTTCTCGCCGCGGAGGATGACATCGCGCGCGAGTTTCTGCGCGAGCTCCAGCTGGCGCAGCGTTTTTTGCAGATCGATGATGTGGATCCCGTTTCGCTCGGCGAAGATGAAACGGCGCATCTTCGGATTCCAGCGGCGGGTCTGGTGTCCGAAGTGGACACCGGCTTCGAGAAGTTGCTCGAGATTCGGCTGCGTCATTCGACAATCCTGAATTGGTTGTGTCCGCCGCGTCCGTCATCGTCGTGCGTCGACCGGGAATCCCGGCACCCGCGCACGGCTCGAGACGCGTGAGAGATACCGATCGCCTAACCGGCGGCCGGTTGCCAGTCGGTGAGGACTAGCGCTTGCTGAACTGGAACCGCTTTCTCGCCTTCGGACGGCCCGGCTTCTTGCGTTCCACCGCGCGGGCGTCGCGCGTGAGCAACCCCAGGTCGCGCAGCTTGCGGCGGTGCGCCTCATCCACTTTCACGAGCGCGCGAGCCACGGCCAACCGCAGCGCGCCCGCCTGCCCGCTCAACCCGCCCCCTTCGAGCGTGGCTTTCACGTCAAAGCGGCCGAGGGTATCGGTCACCGTGAACGCCTGCTGGATGGACGACACCAGCGTCGCGCGCGGGAAGTAATCGCCCAGGGTGCGGCCGTTGACGTCCCACTTCCCCGACCCGGGCCGAACATAGACCCGACAGACGCTTTCCTTCCGGCGCCCGATGGTATGAATCGCGGACTCGTCCGCCATCACGTCGTCTCACTCTTGAGGTTCAGCACGACGGGCTGTTGGGCCGCGTGCGGGTGATCACTGTTTGCGTAGACGCGCAGCTTGAGGCGCAGCTTCTGTCGCCCGAGGGCAGTTTTGGGCAGCATGCCGAAGACGGCCTTTTCGATGACGCGTTCAGGGTGCTTGGCCAACATCATGCCGAACGGCGTGAACCGCTCGTGTCCCATGTAGCCGGTATGACGAAAGTAGCGCTTCTGCTCGGCCTTGCGTCCGGTGAGCCGGACTTTGGCGGCGTTGATGACGATGACGTTGTCGCCGGTATCCATGTGCGGCGTATACATCGGCTTGTGCTTGCCGCGAATGATCTTCGCGATCTCGGAAGCCAGTCGGCCAAGGACCATGCCATCGGCATCGACCACGAACCACTGGTGTTCGATGTCGGACGGCGTTGCGGAATACGTTTTCATGCGAGTCTAAATGTCCTGAGGCGCGAAGCCGCAGGCGGGACTCTCGGCGAGGGCGAGTATCCTGTCGGGCGGCGTTTGACTACAGACCTGTAAGCTACGAAAGGAGTTAGCAGTTGTCAACGTGATGGTGGTTGGGGCAGTGGGTCCGACCCACTCCGTGGTTGGCGATTGGTCGTCGATGAACTACCAGCAGCGACCGCGGGCCGTGGTTGCCAACTACCAACGACCTACCACCTACCACCTACCACCTACTCCATCTCGATGAGCACGCTTCCCTTCTCCACCGCCTCGCCCGGAGCCACGAGGACCCTCTTCACTCGACCCGCTCCAGTCGATCGCAATTCGTTTTCCATCTTCATGGCTTCCATCACCACCAGCCCCTGACCCGGACACACTTCGTCACCCGCTTGTACTTCGACGCGCACCACGAGTCCCGGCATCGGAGCGATGAGTGGCTGCGGCCCGATCGGCCCTGCGGCCGCCGCGCTCAGATCGCGGATGGCGCGCGTGCGCTCGTCCAGCGCCTCGACGTCGTAGCTGAAGCCGTCCAACCACAGCACGTAGTGTCCGCGCGAGACACGCCGGCGCAGAATCACGCGGTGCACCGTGTCGCCAATGGTCACGAGACGAACCGGCGTCCCTTCGAGATCGGAGAGCGATGCCGAGATCTGGTTGCCGTCGATGGTGACTCCATCCGGCGCCACGTCGATCGCGGCGCGCTGGTCGCCCAAGGTGACGATGTATTTCACGCCGCGTCCGGGACGAGCTCGCAGACGGTTTCGACGTGCGCGGTTTGCGGGAACATGTCGAACGACACGAGCGACGCGATGCGCCACGTGGGGAGGCGGCCCAGGTCGCGGGCCAACGTCGCGGGATCGCAGCTCACGTACACGAGCGCGCGGGGCGCGGGCGCGGCGTGCGCGAGGCACTCGGTGACACGGCGATCCACTCCCGCACGCGGCGGATTGAGAATGACGACGTCGGTCGGGAGCGCCGACTCGAGCGCGTCTTCGACCCGCGCCTCGATCGCGCGCGAGCCAGCGGGCAGGCGAGCGGCACACCGCGCGGACGCGCCGGCGTCGAGCTCGATCGCGGTGACACGCCGGCTCGGCGTGGCGAGCGCGATGGCCGTGACGCCCACGCCGGCGTACGCATCGACGACCTGTGCGGGTTCGTAAGCCAACACGCGCTCGATCACGTGCTGCGTGAGGTGGGCGGCCACGGACGCGTTCACCTGTGCGAATGCCGCGGCGGGCGCGACGGCGGGCCGCCGCGACGCGACGCACGCCGCCGCGGTCCGCGTCCCGTTAGGCGCCCACCATATCGCATCGAGCGCGGGCACGCGCTCCAGCAGCCGGGCGGGCGTGGGCCAGTGGTCGCCGCCCTCGACCACCAGCGACGCGGCATCGTCATCGTCGAATCGCACCGCGCCGCGCAGCTCGGCGGCCCGCGGCAGCGCATCACCGGCCGCGAGCACGGCGTGCCAGACCGCCACGACGCGATCTTCGGTGATCGGACATTCGCGCAGCTGGAAGACGCGCGCCGGGGCGTCGTACGGATGCAACCCGGCCAGCCAGCCTTGTCCGCTCGCCCGCAACGCCAGGGTCAATTTGCGGCGATACCGCCATTGCCTCATGCTCGGCCTAACGGAAGGCGCGTCCGTGGCGCGGCGGGCGATCCGCTGGATCGCGTCCCGCACCACCGCGCCCTTGGCCTCGAGCTGCGCCGAATAGTCCAGATGCTGCAACTGACACCCGCCGCACCGGTCCCGGATGTAATGCGCGCACGGCGGCTCGACCCGCAACGCCGATGCGGCGCGCAGCGCGCGCACGGTACCGCGGGCAAATCGCGCTCCCTCCTTCGCGTCGTACGCCACGTCGACGATGTCGCCCGGCGCCGTGCGCGGCACGAAGACCACCATCCCGTTCGCGCGGCCCACGCCGTCGCCGCCCGCGGCGATCGACTCGATGTTGAGTTGGGCGAGCGGCATCAGCCCTCCACCAATCCGTCGAGACGCGCGGCCCGGCGCCAGGCCACCCGATCGCCGGCCGACGTCGAGCCGGCCGCGCCGCCGTTCGCTCCCGAAGGCACCACGCGGCGCACCCGCTCCCCTTCGGCTAGCAGCGCGGCCGCGATGGTCGCGGCGCGCGCCGCATCCGCGGGCGGAAGCACCGAGGTCAACGACGCCAGGCGCCGCTCCAGCCACTGGATCTCGATGGCGCCCCGCCGGAACTCTTCATCCTCCATGACCCGCAGATGAAAATCGCGCGACGTCTCCACGCCCTCCAGCGTCAGCTCGAGGAGCGCGCGATGCATTCGCGCGATGGCCGCGTCGCGCGTGGACGCGTGCACGACCAGCTGGGCCAGCATGGGATCGTAGTGTAGTCCCACATCGCTGCCCACCTCGATGCCGCCGTCCCACCGCACGCCGGGACCTCCCGGTAGCCGCAGGAAACTGATCCGCCCCGTGCTGGGCAGGAATCCATTGGACGGGTCTTCACTCGTGATCCGGCACTCGATCGCCCAACCGTTAGGCGAAATGTCCTCCTGCCGGAAGGGGAGCCGCTCGCCGGCGGCGATGCGGATCTGCCACTGGACGATGTCGATCCCCGTCACGAGCTCGGTGACCGGGTGTTCCACCTGGAGCCGGGTGTTCATCTCGAGGAAGTAGAAGGCCCCGTCGCGATCGAGCAGAAATTCGCACGTGCCGGCGTTCACGTAGCCCGCCGCCCGCGCCGCGCGCACGGCGGTCTCCCCCATGCGCCGCCGCAGCTCCGCCGACACGGCCACGCTGGGCGCTTCTTCGATCATCTTCTGATTTCGGCGCTGTACCGAACACTCGCGCTCGCCTAACGACAGGATCGTGCCGAAGGTATCGCCTAACACTTGAATCTCCACGTGGCGCGGGCCCACGATGTACTGCTCGATGTATACGGCATCGTCGCCGAATGCATTCTTCGCTTCCCGGCGGGCCGCGTCGAGCGCGCCCGCAAACTCTCCCGGGCCGCGCACCACCCGCATTCCCTTCCCGCCGCCGCCCGCGGCAGCCTTGAGCAACACCGGATACCCGAATTGCTCGGCCGTCGCCGTCCCGTCGTCCACGTCGCGCAGCGGTTCCGTCGTGCCCGGCACCACCGGCACGCCGGCGCCGATCGCGAGTCGCCGCGCCGCCGTCTTGCTTCCCATCGCCGCGATGGCCTCCGCGGGCGGACCGATGAACACCAGCCCCGCGTCGCGCACCGCGCGCGCGAACGGTTCGCGCTCGGAGAGAAAGCCGTAGCCAGGATGGATGGCCTCGGCTCCCGTGCGGCGCGCTGCTTCGAGCATACGGTCGGCCACCAGGTAGCTCTCCCGCGACGGCGCCGGCCCCACACGCACCGCCAGGTCCGCCTCGCGCACATGCGGCGCGTGGGCGTCGGCGTCCGAATACACCGCCACCGACCGCACCCCGAGTTCGTGGCACGCGCGGACGATCCGCAGTGCGATCTCGCCGCGATTGGCGATCAGGATCGTGTTGAACACGTTAGGCGGCTGTCGGGCCGGGATGCGCGATCGTGGCGACGGCGGGCGGCGTCGTCACGACGCCGCGGACAGCATCGCGTCCACGGGCGCGCGCGCGAACTGCGAACTCCCGACGAAGGCGTACCGGATGCGGCGTTGGGCGGCATCGATCAGGAAACACGCCGGGTGCGCGGTGTTGAAGGAGTCGAATCCCACCGGATGCCATACACCGTACCGCTTGATGACCGCGCGATCGGGATCGCAGAGGAGGGGAAACGGGTACACGGCGCCGTAGCGCTCGAGCGCCGCAGCGATTCGATCGCACGCTTGCGCGAGAACCACGGCGACGCCGAGGCCTGCCGCCGTCAGTCGTGGAGTCTCGTCGCGCAGCTCCCCGAGCTGCCCGCGGCAGTTGGGTCACCACATCCCGCGATGAAAGACCAACAGGCCGCCGCGCCGGTCGCGCAGCAACGCATCGAGTGTCACCGGCAGGTTCGTCGCCGCGTCTCGCAACGAGAACTCAGGGGCAGGATCGCCCAACTGCAGCGTGCGGCTGGGGCGCGGCATCAGAGCGGAATGTTCCCGTGCTTTTTCGACGGATTGCGGTCACGCTTGGTGCGCAGCGTGTCCAGGGCATCGATCAGCCGCGGCCGCGTCTCGCGCGGATCGATGATGTCGTCCAGGTAGCCGCGGCCGGCGGCGACGTACGGATGCGCGAACTTGTCGCGATACTCGAGAATCTTGCGATCGGTGGCATCTTGTGGATCGTCCGCGCCGGCGATGTCGCGCCGGAATAGAATTTCCACTGCGCCCTTGGGCCCCATCACCGCGATTTCCGCGGTGGGCCACGCCACGTTGTAGTCGCCGCGAATGTGCTTGGAGCTCATCACGTCGTACGCCCCGCCGTACGCCTTGCGCGTGATGACGGTGAGCTTGGGCACCGTGGCCTCGCAGTACGCGAACAGCAGCTTGGCGCCATGCTTGATGATGCCGCCGTGCTCCTGCGCCGTACCCGGCAGAAAGCCCGGCACATCCTCGAACGTCACGAGCGGGATGTTGAACGCATCGCAGAATCGGATGAATCGCGCACCCTTCACCGAGGCCGCAATGTCGAGCACGCCGGCCAGCACGGCCGGCTGATTGGCCACTACCCCAACGCTGAATCCGCCCAGGTGCGCGAAGCCACAGAGCAGGTTCTGTCCGAAGTCACGCTGCACCTCGTAGAATTCCCCGTCGTCCACCACCCGCCTAACAATCTCGTGCATGTCGTACGGCTTGTTCGGATTGTCCGGCACGAGGTCGAGCAGGGCGTCATCGCGCCGGTCCCGCGGATCGCCGCCGCTGCCGCGGGGTGGTTCGTCGAGATTGTTGGATGGAATGAAACGGAACAGGTCGCGGATGGCCTGGAGCGACGCGAGCTCGGAGTCGTGCGTGAAGTGCGCGATCCCCGACGTGGCCGCGTGCGTATCGGCCCCGCCTAACTGCTCCATCGTCACGTCCTCGTGCGTGACGGTCTTTACCACGTTGGGCCCGGTCACGAACATGTACGACGTGCCGCGCACCATGTAGATGAAGTCGGTGATGGCCGGCGAGTACACGGCGCCGCCGGCGCACGGCCCGAGGATGGCCGAGATCTGCGGGATCACCCCAGACGCGAGGGTGTTGCGCAAGAAGATGTCGGCGTAGGCGCCCAGCGAGACCACACCCTCCTGGATGCGCGCGCCGCCGGAATCGTTGAGCCCAACGACCGGCGCCCCGTTGCGCATCGCCAGGTCCATGATCTTGCAGATCTTCTCCGCGTGCGCCTCCGATAGCGACCCGCCGAACACGGTGAAGTCCTGCGAGAACACGTACACCAGCCGCCCGTCGATCCGGCCGTAACCGGTAACTACGCCGTCGCCGTAGATCCGCTGGCCGTCGAGTCCGAAATCGGATGAGCGGTGCGTGACGAAACGGTCGAGCTCCACGAAACTGCCCTCGTCAAGGAGGACATCGAGCCGCTCGCGCGCCGAGAGTTTGCCCTTGTCGTGCTGAGCGGCGAGCCGCGCGACGCCCCCACCCTGCTCCGCTTCGGCGCCGCGCCGCTCGAGCAGCTCGAGCTTCTCTTTCATGCTCATAGGAGCCGCAAGTTAGCGTGCGCGCGAACGCCAAGCCACGCCAAAGTTCATCGCCGCATGACGGTTTTCCGCCGCTTCCTGCGCAATACACACCGGATCGAGCCGTCAACCGATGCAAAAGGAGAGTAGACCATGCGAGTCAGTCGATCAATTCGGTGGGCGGTCGCTGCGGCCGTGCTCACCGCCGGACCAAGCGTTCTGGCGCCGGGCACCCAGGCGCAGACGGGAGCCACCGCGGCGAGCGGTCCCCCCCCCGCCGCGTCCCCCGCCCCCGCGGTGTGCGGCAACTCGGCGAACTGCGCCGAGTCCAACGACTTCGCGGCGATGATCACCAATTTTCGCACTAGCGACCTGCGGGGGTACAAGATCATCGACGTGGTGGTTCGATTCCGCAATAAGACGGCGAACCCGCTCGTCCTGGGCTACGTCCAGGGCTCCGGCACCGCGGTGGATGAAAAGGGAAACCGATACAGCGTGGGCGGCGGAAACGGCGTGCGCGGAATCGGGCAGGTATACGGCAGTACCTTCGATCCGAAGTTTGCGCTTCCCGCCGGTGGCGTTGGCGACGCCCAGTTCGAGCTGATGTGGTATCCGGGCCAGCAGATCTACGGTTTCACGTTCCAGCTGGATCTGACGGTCGACGAGATCAATTCATATGAGGGCAACCAACACTCGCTCGGTGGGGAGTTTCCGCTGCACTACGAAGGCCTGACCAATGGGGTCTCTACTGGGACGGCACTCGCTTCCGGCGCTGTGCCTGGTGCGACGCCCTGCAACAACGGCGGCGCCACAGGCACCGCTACGGCGGTCGCGGGCGCCACAGGATC
This sequence comes from Gemmatimonadaceae bacterium, assembly GCA_025450035.1. Taxonomy (GTDB): domain Bacteria; phylum Gemmatimonadota; class Gemmatimonadetes; order Gemmatimonadales; family Gemmatimonadaceae; genus JADGGM01. Next base: position 5,429 of record JANWIF010000098.1, on the reverse strand, counting down.
GGCGGGCGTCCAGAACGCAACGGGACAGGCCACCTCGACAATTGCCACGGCTACGTCGGCGGTGTCCGGCCTCAAGTCCCTCTTCGGGCACAAAAAAGCGCAGCAGCCAGCCGCTACGCAGGGCGCCGATCCATGCGGGTCGGCTACGTCCGCGTCATCGGCGCAGGCCGCGCCCTCCGGCACGGGTGCGACCGCCGTGCAGTCGGTGCCGACGACGTCGCCCGGGCCCGTTGCCGCCACTGCGACCGCCACCGGTGCCATCGCGTCGAAAAATCCGACAACCACGTCCGCCCACCCCGTCCCGGCTTCGGTGGGGGGGAAGCCAGTGACCACGACCGCGACCCGGATACCAGCCGCAACCACACCGGCCAAGACGCAGGCAGTCGTGTCGCCAACGACGGTGAAGACTCAAGCGGCAGGCACGCCGTCGGCGACGACGGCCAAGGTCGCTCCGACAGTGAAGGCGACGCCGGCGACACCGGCGAAGAAGACCGCCGCCACGACGACACCCACCACGCCGGCCAAGCCGTAGCTCGATCGCTCGTTGATGGGGCTCAGCGCGCGGCGCGGACCTGGAACACGAGTCCGCGCCGCATTGTCGTTGCCACCCGCGCTAACGACGCGACCGCAACCCGCACTCCTTCTTGCCGACGCCCCGGGCACGCCGTATCATGTACAACTTGCGCGCGCCTGGTCGAATGGCGCTCGTTTTGTATTGCGCAACGTCGAAGGCAAACCCGTCATCGCACTCGGCGGCACCCCAGTGGCGCATGGCTTGGACGGCGACACGCTCTGCTCGATGACGTTGGATCGACGCTCGCTGGACGAGTTGTTCAGCGCGACGTACGAGGAATTGCGCCGCTTGGCCTCGACCGTGCGACGCGCGGACGCCAACGCGACGCTCAGCACCACCACGCTGGTCAACGAAGCGTGGCTCAAGCTCGCCCACTCGAACCACATCGCGCCCGCGTCACGTCTGCACTTCAAGCGGATCGCGGCGCGCGCCATGCGCCAAGTACTGGTTCAGGCAGCGCGGCGGCGGCACTCGATCAAACGGGGAAGCGGCGCCGTGATGGTCACGTTCGACGACGGACGGGACTCGGTGGCCGACGACACGGAGCTGCTGGCGCTCGATGCGGCTCTGGAAGAGCTGGCCGCCATACACCCGCGACAAGCGACCATCGTCGAGAGCCGGTTCTTCGGTGGACTCGACGTGGCCGAAACGGCCGAACTACTCGCAGTGTCCGAAGCCACGATTCTGCGCGACTGGCGCTCCGCCAAAGCGTGGCTGGCGCGCGAGCTCCGACGGTCGCGTTAGCGCCTTCGCGTAGGGCAGCGTTTCCCACCTGGAGAGAGTGAGCATGGACGCCGCGCGCTGGGAGCGTGTGCAGTCGCTGTTTCACGCCGCCGCAGAGCTACTCGGAGAACAGCGCCGCAACTTCCTGCAGCGCGAATGCCGCGATGACCCGACGCTGCTCTCGGACGTCACGGTCATGCTCGAAGAAGATGAACGCGGCTCTTCGCTGTTGGATCGAGGCGTTGCGCCGTTCGCGGACCGGATGCTGCGACGAGCGGCCGCTGGCACGCTTATGACCGAGCGATTTGGACCGTACCGGATCAGGCAGGTTTTGGGCGAGGGCGGGATGGGTGTGGTGTATCTGGCGGAGCGCGAGGACCTGGGGAGTGTGGCGGCGCTCAAGATCTTGCGCGATGCCTGGCTCTCACCATCGCGCAGGGAGCGGTTCGTCAGTGAGCAACGCACGCTGGCGCGTCTCAGCCATCCGTCCATCGCGCAGCTCTACGATGCAAACACGCTCCCCGACGGAACGCCGTGGTTCGCCATGGAATACGTGGAGGGTGTGGCGCTAACGGAATTTTGCCGGAGTCACGATGCATCCATTCCGGCGCGGCTGACGCTCCTGCGCGCCGTATGCGAGGCCGTCCAGCACGCGCACCGGCACGCGGTCATCCATCGCGACCTCAAACCGTCCAACATCCTCGTGAAGTCGGATGGCGGAGTCAAGTTGCTCGACTTCGGTATCGCGAAGCAGCTCGAAAGCCTGGACGTGGGGGCGGATCAGACGCAAACGGGCGTGCGACTCATGACGCCCGCGTATGCCGCTCCGGAGCAGTTCACGGGTGGACGACTGGGCACCCACACCGACATCTACTCGCTCGGCGTGATCCTGTACGAATTGCTCACCGGCCGCCTCCCGTTCGATCTCTCGGATCGCACGCCCGCCGAAGCGACGACCCTGATCCTGGAGCAGCCTCCTGAGAAGCCCTCGGTGGCGGCGCGTTCGGCGGAGCCGCAGCGCCGGCGAGTTAGGCGAAGGGTCGTCGCGGGAGCATCATGGGCCGACCTGGACGTGCTGTGCCTCACGGCGATGCACAAGGACCCGCAGCGCCGGTACCGCACGGTGGACGCGCTGGTGCGGGACATCGACCACTTTCTGGCGGGCGAGCCACTCGAGGCGTGTCCCGACACGATGGGGTATCGCCTTGGGAAGTTCGTGCGGCGGAACCGGAGTCAGGTTGCCGCGTCCTCGATGGCCGCTGCGCTCGTCGTGGGGCTTGTCGTGTTCTACACTGTTCGCCTCGCCGGCGCGCGCAACGCGGCGCTCGCCCAGGCTGCGCGCACCGAGCGCATCCAGCAGTTCATGATGCAGTTGTTCGAAGGCGGCGATGAGGGCGCTGGCCCCGCCGACACGCTGCGCGTGGTGACGCTCGTGGATCGCGGCGTGGACCAGGCGCGCGGGCTGGATGTCGAGCCGCTGGTGCAGGCGGAGCTGTTCCAGACGTTGGGGAGCATCTACGCGAAGATGGGCCACCTCGACCGGGCCGATACCCTGCTCCGGTCGTCGCTCGATCGGCGCCGAGCGCTGTTGGGCCCGGAGCACGCCGACGTGGCATCGAGCCTCGTGGCGTTAGGCATGCTGCGCGATGCGCAGGCCAAGTACGATGACGCCGAGCGGCTGGTGCGCGCGGGTCTGGACATGAGCACGCGCGACCTCGGCGCCAACAGCGCCGCGACGGCGCGCGCGACGGCATCGCTCGGCCAGGTACTGGAGGATCGGGGGGCGTACGAGCGGGCCATTCCGGTGCTCGAGGATGCTGTACGCCTGCAGACGCGGTTGAGCACGGCGCCGCCGGACCTGAGGCCGAGTCTAACGGAGCTCGCGAACACCCATTTCTACGCCGGCCACTACGCAGTGTCCGATTCGATCAACCGGCGCGTGCTGGCCATGGACCGCTCGTACTATGGCGAGCATCACCCCAACGTGGCCGACGACCTGATCAACCTGGGCGCGAATCAGTACGAGTGGGGCCGCTATGCCGAAGCCGAGCGATACGACCGGCAGGGGCTGGCGATCACCCAGGCCTACTATGGGAAGGATCACCCCGCGACGGCGTCCGCCTATTCGATGCTCGCGCGGGCGCTGGTGTCGGAAGGGCACGACGTCGAAGCGGAGGCGATGCTCTCCGAAGCGTTAGGCATCCAGGAGCGGGTGTTCGGGCCCGTGCACCCGCACGTGGCGTCCACGTTGAACGAGTTGGGCCGGGTGGCGCAGCACGAGGGAAAGCTGGACGGTGCGGAGGCGGACTTCCAGCGCATGGCGGACATCTACAAGGAGGTCTATCACGACAAGCACTACCTGATCGGCATCGCGCTGTCCAACCTGGCGGGCGTGCATCAGGCCCGAAAGGACTATGCGCGCGCCGAGGCGATCTTTCGGGAAGTGCTGCGCCGGTACGGCGAGGTTCTGTCGCCCGATCACCAGCTGGTGGGGATCGCGCACGTCAGGCTGGGACAGGTCATCGCGATGGAGCAACGGTATGCCGAGGCGGAGCGGGAGAGTCGTGCCGGCTACCAGATCCTGGTGCGGCAGGTGGACCCCGGGTCCAGATGGGTACAAACGGCGCGTACCGACCTGGTGCGGGAGTACGACGCGCTCCAGGAGCCCGACACGGCCGCCAGGTTCCGGGCGGAGATGGCGAAGTATACCGGACCGGCTCCATCGGGAGGCGCGCCCAAGTGATGGAGGCCGACGCGCGGGAGGCCCGTGCGCGGACCTCGGGCACGGCACAAAACGCCCCGCCGGGCGAGGCTCGGCGGGGCGTTGGTGACCGGCGTTAGGCGGCGATCACTCGTCGAGGAGGTCCGGCGCGGCGCCCGCGTCCGCGCCCGCGTCATGGATGTCGTCGCTGTCCATCGGAATCACCTTGGACGGTGTCTCCGGGCGCGGCGGCTGATCCTCCGGCACGTTGGTCACCGCCAGTACGATCCGGCGATGGATCGGATCGACCTCGAGGATGCGCAGGTCGAACTTCATCCCCTCGTACACGACGTCGGCTGGATTGGTGACCGTCTTGCCCATGTTGAGCTGGCTGATCGGCACGAAGCCTTCGATGTCGTTGCCAATGTCCACCACCACGCCCTTGTCCATGAGTCGTGCCACCGTGCCCGACACGTCCATGCCCACGGGATATGTCTCGCCGATGCGCAGCCACGGATCCTCGGTGGCCTGCTTGAGCCCCAGCGAGATGCGCTTGTTCTCGGCATCGATGTTGAGAATGACCACGTCTACGGTGTCGCCCTTTTTCACGACTTCCGACGGATGTTGGACGCGCTTGGTCCAACTCATGTCGGAGAGGCGCATGAGACCATCGAGGCCCGGCTCGATCTCGACGAACGCGCCGAACGACGTGAGGTTGCGCACCTTGCCCGAGATGCGCGTGCCCACCGGATACTTGTACGGCAGCACGACCCACGGATCCTGCTCGGTCTGTTTCATGCCGAGCGAGATCTTCTCCTCGTTAGGATCGACCTTGAGCACCACCGCCTCGATCACTTCGCCGATCGACACCAACTTGGATGGGTGGCGCACGTTGCGCGTCCAGCTCATCTCGCTGATGTGCACCAGTCCTTCGATGCCCGGCTCGAGCTCGATGAACGCGCCGTAGTTGGTGATCGACACCACCTTGCCTTGGACGCGCGTGCCGACGGGATACTTCTCGGCCACGTCCTTCCACGGATAGCTCTGGAGCTGCTTGAGGCCGAGCGAGATGCGCTCGCGCTCCCAATCGATGTCGAGGATCTTGACCTCGAGTTCCTGTCCGATGTGTACGAGCTCGGACGGGTGCGAGATGCGTCCCCACGACATGTCCGTGATATGCAGCAAGCCGTCGACGCCGCCCAGGTCGATGAATGCACCGAAGTCGGTGATGTTCTTCACCACGCCCTTCCGCACCTGATCCTTCTGGAGCTCCTTCATCAACTTCTCGCGCTTGCCGGCGCGCTCGACGTCCAGGATCACCCGGCGCGAGACGACGATGTTGCGGCGGCGCTTGTTGAGCTTGATGATCTTGAACTCGTACTTCTGGCCGAGCAGTTCATCGATGTTAGGCACGCGGCGGAGCGCGATTTG
>JANWIF010000097.1 GCA_025450035.1 Gemmatimonadaceae bacterium | reverse complement strand
GCTCGTGGCCTGGCGCCGCCGCGCGCGGGGAATCCTTCCTCACCCACAACGAATCGAGTCATGAACGAGCGTGACGTGGTTGTGGGAGCGGGACAGATGGGCAACGGGATCACTCACGTGTTCGCCGTGGCCGGACATCCGGTCACCATGGTCGACGTCTCACGCGATGCGCTCGCCAAAGGGCGCGCCACCATCGAGAAGAACCTGGCGCGTCAGGTGCAGAAGGGCGCCCTCGACGCGGCCACGCGCGACGCCGCGCTCGATCGGGTCGCCCTCTCGGACACACTCGGTCCTGTGCGCGCGGCGGACCTCGTCATCGAGGCAGCCACCGAGAACGCGGATCTCAAGTTCAGCATCTTTGCCGACCTCGACGCCGCCGCGCCCGCGGCCGCGATTCTCGCCTCGAACACCAGCTCCATTTCGATTACCGAGATCGCCGCGCACACCGGACGCCCGGCGCAGGTGATTGGGATGCACTTCATGAACCCGGTGCCCATGATGCAGCTCGTGGAAGTGATTCGCGGGCTGGCTACCTCCGACGCCACGACCCGGACGGTGCTCGAGCTGTCCACTCAGTTAGGCAAAACCCCCGTGGAGGTGAACGACTACCCGGGCTTCGTGAGCAATCGCGTGCTCATGCCGATGATCAACGAGGCCGTGTATTGCTTGATGGAAGGCGTCGGGTCCGCCACCGCCATCGACACGGTGATGAAGCTCGGGATGAACCACCCCATGGGCCCGCTCGCGCTCGCCGACCTGATCGGGCTCGACACGTGCGTCTCCATTCTCGACGTGCTGCACCGTGGGCTCGGCGACCCCAAGTACCGTCCATGCCCGTTGCTCAGGAAGTACGTGGCCGCGGGATGGTTGGGGCGCAAGACGGGACGCGGTTTCTTCACGTACTGACACGACGCCGGCAACCATTGATGTCCTGGGCTCTCATACCGCTCACCGAAGAACAGCGCGAAATCCAACGCCTGGCGCACGACTTCGCCCGCGAGGAAATCGCGCCGCATTCGGACGCGTGGGATCGCGATGCGATCTTCGATCGCGGCACCATCAACCGGTTAGGCGAGCTCGGCTTCCTGGGCATGCTCATCCCCGAGCAGTGGGGAGGACTCGGCCTCGACACGTGTACTTACGTTGTCGCGCTCGAGGAGATCGCGGCCGTCGATGCATCGGTGGCGGTGGCGATGAGCGTGCACAACTCGCTCCCCACGCAGATGATTCTGCGATGGGGCACCGATGCGCAACGCGAACGCTACCTTCGGCCGATGGCCCGCGGTGAGCTGCTCGGTGCGTTCGCGCTCACCGAGCCCGACGCCGGATCCGACGCCGCGTCCCTGCGCACGCAGGCCGTGCGCGATGGAGACTGCTGGGTGCTGACCGGCACCAAGGCGTGGGTCACGAGCGGCAGCGACGCCGACGTGATCCTCGCCATGGCCCGCACCGATCGCCCCGACGACCGGCGCGGCCCCCGCGGCATCAGCGCGTTCATCATCACACCCGACATGCCGGGCTTCACGGTGGGAAAGAAGGAAGACAAGATGGGACTGCGCGCGTCGCCAACCGTGCAGCTCCTGTTCGAAAATCTGCGCGTCCCCGCCACCAACATGCTGGGCGCCGAAGGCAGCGGATTTGTCTATGCCATGCAGTCTCTCGACAACGGACGACTCGGAATTGCCGCGCAGTCGGTAGGCATTGCGCGGGCAGCGCTCGAAGTGGCAACGGCCTACGCCGCCGAACGCCGGCAGTTCGGCAAGCCGCTGAAAGAGTTCCAGGCGATCCAGTTCAAGCTCGCCGACATGGCGACCCGCGTCACGGCCGCACGGGCGCTGCTGTACGCCGCGGCAGCGGCCCGAGATCGCGGCGAGTCGATCACGCAGTTCAGCAGCATGAGCAAACTCCTCGCGAGCGAAACCGCCATGTGGGTGACCACGCAGGCCATCCAGATCCTCGGCGGCTACGGTTACGTCCGCGACTACCCCGTCGAGCGCCTGTTCCGCGACGCCAAGGTGACGGAGATCTACGAAGGGACGTCCGAGATTCAGCGGATCGTCATCGCCAGAGAGTTGTATGCGAAATGATGGTGGCTGGCGATTGGAGGTTGGCGGTTGGTCTACTTCTCCGCGTCGCCGTTAGCCGTTAGCTGTTCGCCAACCACCAACCACCATTATCCCTACTCCATGACCATAACCGACATCGCACCACCCGCCGCCCAACTGAGCCTCTTCGATCGCATCGCCGAGATGGGGCATGAGCAGGTCGTCCTGTGCAGCGACCCCTCGGCCGGATACCGCGGGATCATTGCTGTCCACAGCACCACGCTCGGTCCTGCGTTAGGCGGCACGCGGTTCTGGAACTACGCCTCCGACGAGGAGGCCATCATCGATGCGCTGCGCCTCGCCCGCGGCATGACCTATAAGAACGCCGTCGCCGGCCTCAACCTCGGCGGCGGTAAGTCGGTGATCATCGGCGACAACCGCACGAGTAGCCGCGAAGTCGTCTTTCGCGCACACGGACGGTTCGTCGAGGGACTCGGCGGCCGCTACGTGACCGCCGAAGACGTGGGCACGAGCACCAGCGACATGGAATTCGTGCACATGGAAACCGACTACGTCACCGGCCTCGCTGGCCGCTCCGGTGACCCGTCGCCCGTTACCGCGCACGGCGTCTTTCGCGCCGTGCAGGCCGCGGCCAAGCACAAATGGGGCAGTGATGCGCTCGCCGGGAAGACCGTCGCCGTTCAGGGATGCGGCCACGTCGGCTACTATCTCGCCAAAGAGCTCCACGACGCCGGAGCCGCCCTCATCGTCTCCGACATCGATGCCGAACGCGTGAAGCGCGTCGTTGCCGACTTCGGCGCCCGCGCCGTCGAGCCGGGCGAGATCTATGGCGTGCGCGCGGACATCTTCGCCCCCTGCGCTCTCGGGGCGATCATCAACGACAAGACGCTGCCCCAACTCAAGGTCGAAATCGTCGCCGGCGCCGCGAACAATCAGCTGCTCGAAGAACGCCACGGCGATGCCCTCGAGAAACGCGGCATTCTGTACACCCCGGACTACGTTGCCAATGCCGGCGGCGTGATCAACGTGTACAGCGAGCTCGCCGGATGGGATCCGCAACGCGCCCTGCGGAAGGCGGACGACATCTACGCCACCACCCTCGGCGTTTTCAACATTGCCAGCGCCGAGGGCATCCCCACCTATGAGGCAGCTGACCGCCTGGCCGAACGGCGGTTGAAGGCGGTGGCCTCCTTGGTGAAAACTTGGCCACAGTGGCCGAATCGGTAGTTGGGTGGTCGGTGATTGGTGCTCGGCAACCGCTAACCACCGTTGCAGGTCGCAGTTACCAACTACCAGCCACAACTACCAACCACCAACCACCAACTACCAACCACCAATGCCCGACTGGTCCAACTGGCTCTCCAAGCGCCCGATGTCAGACGTCGAAGCAACCGATCCCGACGTCGCACGCGCGATCGAAGACGAAACGCGGCGGCAGGGCGAAGGCCTGGAGCTCATTGCCAGCGAAAACTTCGTATCGCCGGCCGTCATGGAAGCGATGGGATCCCCGCTCACCAACAAGTACGCCGAGGGCTACCCTGGCAAGCGGTACTACGGTGGGTGCGAATTCGTGGACGTCGTCGAGCAGCTCGCGATCGACCGCGCCAAGATGCTCTTTCAGGCCGAGCACGCGAACGTGCAGCCGCACTCGGGCGCCCAGGCCAACATGGCCGTCTTCTTCGCGTTCGTGAAGCCGGGCGATACTGTGTTAGGCATGAGTCTTTCCCACGGCGGCCACCTCACCCACGGTTCGCCGGTGAACTTCTCGGGTACGCTCTACAAAGCCGTGTCGTACGGCGTGCGCGAAAACTCCGGGCGCATCGACATGAACGACGTGCGCACGCTCGCCCGCGAACATCGCCCCAAGATGCTCATCGCGGGCTTCAGCGCGTACTCCCGCACGCTCGATTTCCCCGCCTTCGCCGAGATCGCGCGCGAGGTCGATGCCAAGTTGATGGTGGACATGGCTCATGTGGCTGGACTCGTCGCCACGGGACTCTATCCCTCCCCCGTTCCGTTCTCGGACGCCGTCACTACCACCACGCACAAAACACTGCGCGGTCCTCGTGGTGGACTCATTCTGTGCCGTCAGGAATACGCGCAGGCAATCAACAAGCAAGTGTTCCCCGGCGTGCAGGGCGGTCCCCTCATGCACGTGATCGCCGCCAAAGCGGTCGCGCTGCGGGAAGCGCTCGAGCCATCGTTCGTTACATACTCGCGGCAGGTGGTGGCCAACGCTCGAGAGCTGGCCGATGCCCTCAAAGCGCGCGGTTACTCGATCGTGTCCGGCGGCACCGACAACCACCTCATGCTCGTCGACCTGCGCGATCGGGGCATCACCGGTAAGGCGGCCGAAGCCGCGCTCGGCGCGGCCACGATCACCGTCAACAAGAACACCGTGCCGGGCGAGACGCAGTCGCCCTTCGTCACGAGCGGTATCCGCATTGGCACACCCGCCGTGACGACGCGCGGCATGAAGGAGAGCGAGATGCGCCGCATTGCCGGCTTCATCGATCGCGTGCTGTGCAACCTCACCGATGACGGGGTACTACGCGGGGTGCGCAACGAGGTCCGCGAGCTGACGTCGGGGTTTCCCCTGTACACGCCGGCCGAAGAGGTCGCCGCCCGGTTGTAAATTCGCCGGCCGGGCCACATCTTTGGCCGGAGTTCGCCGGCGGTGCCCGCCGTCGGCGGCAGGACTCTCGACCAAGGCCGATCGTTGCCGCAGCTTTGCTTTCAAGACGGCATCATGGATCGCCTCCGGGCGCGCGATGCGCGCTTTCAGGAGGGGGCGTATCTATTCGTCCTCGCGGCCCTCGAATTTTGCCAGGCCCGCCTCTCCGAGCGCCGGCACATCAGCGGTCGGGAACTCGCCGAGGCATGCCGTGACCTTGCCATGGAGCATTTCGGCGTGATGGCCCGGCTCGTGCTCGAACATTGGGGCATCAGAGTCTCCGCCGACATCGGTGACGTGGTCTTCACCATGGTCGACGAAGGACTGCTCATCAGTCAGCCGACCGATACGCGCGACGAGTTCGCCGGCGTGTTCGAGTTTGACCAGGCGTTCGAGCGCGAGTACCCCTGGAGCGTCGTGCAGATTGGCTGAGCGCGGGGCGTGACGCGCGACGTGTGGGAGGAGGAGGTGAGGTTCAATGGACGTCAACGAGCTGCCACTGTGTCGCAAGTGCGGCAAGGGCACCATGCTTCCGCTTAGCGACTACGGTCGCGACGGAGCACCGATCACGTACAAGGCGTGGGTGTGCAATAATCCCGACTGCGGGTTCAACATCCGCATCGACAACGGCGAAATCAGTTTCGGGCGCACCATCGGTCAGTCGCATAAGTAACAGTCTGCATTCACTCATTGCCATTACCAACGCGCGCGAGTCTGCCGCGCGCGACGCGGCCGCGATGGCGCTTGGCGTGCCGTCGCGTGCGCTCATGCAGCGCGCGGGTGCGGCGGCGGCGGGTGAGATCGCGCGACTCTCCGATCACCGCCTGAACAGCGGTGTGATCGTGTACGCGGGGCCGGGGAACAACGGCGGCGATGGATGGGTGGTGGCCCGCAGCCTCGCGGCGGTTGGCGTGCCGGTGCACGTGGTTGCCGTACTCGAGACGCGCACCGATGACGCGCGCGCCGAGCGTGCGCTCGCCCAACCGGCACTCGCCCAACTGGCGCTCGGTACCGCGCGACCCGATGCTGCGCTGGTGATCGTCGACGCGCTCCTCGGCACCGGCGCCAGTGGCGCGCCGCGCGGTGCGGTTGCCGACGCCATTCGCGACATCGATGCCGCCCGGGCGCGCGGCGCGATGGTCTTTTCGCTCGACCTCCCGACCGGCATCGATGCGGACACGGGCGAGTCGCCGGGCGCCGTGCACGCCGACGTGACCCTCACATTCGGCACCATCAAGCGCGGCCTGTTGATCGCGCGCGCGCACGCTGGTCGGATCCTGCTCCTGGACATAGGTCTGCCCCCATCCACCGCTGCCGGCCTGCCCGCGCTCGTGACGGCGCCCTGGGTGCGCGCCGTCATTCCCCCCATTCCCGCCGGCGCGCACAAGGGCGTGCGCCGCAAGCTCGTCATCGTGGGTGGTCAGTTAGGCATGGCCGGCGCGCCGATGCTCGCCGCGCGCGCGGCGATGCGCTCCGGCATCGGGATGGTCCGGCTCGTCGTCGCCCGCGAGTGCGTGCCCATTGTCCAGGCGGCCGCCCCCCACGCGCTGGCCCGCGCCTGGCCCGGCGAGCGCCCGGAAGAAATGGACGACGCCATCCTCCGTTGGGCCGATGGCGTGTTGATCGGCCCGGGACTCGGCGACTCGCCGCAAAGTCGTGCGCTGGTGGAGCGTGTGCTGCGCGCCTGGCGCGGCCCCGTCGTGGTGGACGCCGATGCGCTCAATGTGTTCAAGGGCGAAGCCGCGGCGCTCGGCGCGCTCCTGGCCGGCCGTCCCGCGTTGCTCACGCCGCACGCCATGGAGCTCTCCCGCCTCTACGGCGCCAATCCGCAGGAGGTTCTCGTGCGGCGCTTCGAGATCGGCGCCGAGTTGGCCCGGGTGACGCACGCCGCCGTGCTGCTCAAGGGCGTGCCCACGGTGGTGGCCGACGCCACCGGCGCCCGCCGGGTGAGCGCCGCCGGGACCCCCGTCCTGGCCGCCGCCGGCAGCGGTGACCTGCTCGCCGGGATCGCGGCGACGCTGCTTACTCAGTTAGGCGACGGCCTCGCGGCCGGCGCGGCGGCGGCGTGGCTGCACGGACGGGCGGCGGAGCTGGCCGAGTGCGGTGACGGTCCGCGGGGCGTCACGCTCGATGACGTCGAGCTGGCCGTTTCCCGCGTGTGGGCCGACGTGGCGGCGACGCCCGCGGGCCGCTACCCCGTGCTCGCCGAGCTCCCCGCGATCGCCGAGTCGTGAGCTCGCCCGCGGCCTTCCGATCCGTTAGGCACATGATGCGATGAGCCGCGAGAGCGCGCTCGGCCCGGGGCGCGAGTTCGACCTCGTGCGCACCCTCATCGCCCGCTGGGGCGACACCGCGTTCGGCATCGGCGACGATGCTGCCATCCTCGATGTGCCGCCCGGCCAGCGCGTCGTGGCCAGTACCGACAGCGCCGTCGACGGGGTGCATTTTCGTCGCGACTGGCTCACCCCTCGCGAGATCGGATGGCGCGCCGCCGCGGCCGCCCTCAGCGATCTCGCCGCCATGGCCGCCCGGCCCCTCGCCATGCTCGTGTCGCTCCTCGTCCCGCCCGCGTGGTTAGGCGAAGTGACCGGGATCGCCGATGGATTAGGCGACGCCGCACGCGCGACAGGCGCGCGCATTGTCGGCGGCGATCTCAGCGCGGCCCGCGAGCGGGCCATGACGCTCACCGTGCTCGGCGCCGCCGCAACCCCCGTGTTGCGATCGGGAGCCCGCCCGCACGACCTGCTCTACGTCACCGGCCGCTTGGGCGGCCCGCTGGCCGCGCTCCGCGCCTGGCAGCGCGGCGACGCCCCTTCACCCGACGCGCGCGAACGCTTCGCCCACCCGGTTCCGCGCATCCAGGAAGCGCTGTGGCTCGCCGCACGCGGCGCGCATGCCGCCATCGATGTGTCCGACGGACTCCTGAGCGACGCCGCACACCTCGCCGCCGCCAGCGGCGCGCACCTCGAGCTCAGCCTCGATCAGCTCCCCACGCTCGCCGGACTCGCTCCCGATGAAGCCGCACGAAGCGGAGAAGAATACGAACTGCTCGTCGCCGCGGCGCGGCCGCTCGATACGGCCGCCTTCGCGCGGCAGTTCGCCATTCCGCTCACCGGAATCGGCCGCGTTGCATCGGGCCCCGCCGGCGTGGATGCTACGCTGCACGGCGCGCGCGTTGCGCCCGGCGGCGGCTTCGACCACTTTTCCTGAGCATGCGCGCGTTGATCGCCTATCCGACGATGGCCCTGATGACCATCGTGCTCGGTGTCCCCATCGTCCTGCTGTCGTATCTGGGCGTGCGGATTCGGCCCGACAGCTTTCTCGGACGGGCGCCGCGGGTCTGGTCCAGAGCGGTGCTCTGGGTGTCCGGGGTCAAGGTCGTCGTGCGCAACGCCGAGCACATCGGATCGCCTAACGAGGCGCGCGTGTACGTCTCCAATCACGTGAGCTGGTTCGAAATCTTCGCCCTCGCCTGCGTACTCCCGCACTATCGGTTCGTGGCGAAGAAGGAGCTGGCGTCGCTCCCGATCTTCGGGCGTGCGGCCAAGGAAGTCGCCGGCATCTTCATCGATCGCAAGAACCGGAAGGCCGCGTTCGATACCTACCTGCAGGCCGCCGAGCAGATCCGCGGTGGCATCTCCGTTGCGGTGTTTCCCGAAGGGACGCGGGGTCGCTCGTACGCGTTGCGTCCGTTCAAGAAGGGTCCGTTCGTGCTTGCCATTGCCGCGCAGGCGCCGGTGGTGCCCGTGCTGAGTTGGGGAACGCGCGAAGTGCAGGGGAAGGGGCAGATCGCGATCAATGCCGGCACGTGCGAGCTCACGTTTCTCGAGCCTATCCCCACGGTGGGTCTCACGTACGATGACCGCGACGCACTGCTGCGGACGGTGTGGGATCGGTTGGCTGCGGCGTTGGCGGAGAAAGGCGTGCCCGCGACCGGGCGCGCGGTCGAGACCGCGGCATGACAAGGGCGACGGTCGGTTTCACACTCACCCACAAGGGACATGTCAGAGATCATTGAGGTCAGGGCCCGCGAGATCCTCGACAGCCGCGGCAATCCCACGGTGGAAGCCGACGTGATCCTTGAAAGTGGCGCCATGGGGCGCGCCGCGGTGCCGAGCGGTGCGTCGACGGGCGAGCACGAGGCCATCGAACTGCGCGACGGCGATCCCAAGCGCTATGGCGGCAAGGGCGTGCTGCGCGCGGTGCAGCACATCGAGGAGACCATCGCCCCCGCGGTGCGCGGCATGGACCCCCTGGATCAGATCGCCATCGACCGCGCGCTGATCGAGCTCGATGGCACGCCTAACAAAGAGCGACTTGGCGCCAACTCGATCCTCGCCGTGTCCATGGCCGCCGCGCGCGCCGCCGCCGACGATCTCGGCCTCCCGCTCTTCCGGTATCTGGGCGGTCCGATGGCCCGCACCCTCCCCGTGCCGATGATGAACGTGCTCAATGGCGGCGCGCACGCCACCAACACGGTCGACTTCCAGGAGTTCATGGTCGTCCCGTTAGGCGCTGAGTCGTTCCGCGACGCGCTGCGCATGGGCGCCGAGGTGTTTCACTCGCTCAAGAAAGTGCT
>JANWIF010000096.1 GCA_025450035.1 Gemmatimonadaceae bacterium | reverse complement strand
TGCGGTTCCCCGGCGTGGCCTCGTACGCGAGTCCGCGCGGAATGAGATAGTTGCGGGCGTAGCCGTTCGAGACTTTGACGATGTCGCCGGGCTTGCCGACGCTCTCGATCGCGTTGCGAAGAATGACTTCCATGATGTGCTCCGAATCGTACGGGTGATAGCGTTAGGCGGAGGCGGTACGGCGTCAGGGCTGTTTGCGGCCGGCGAGCGTGCTCTTCACGCGCCGGCGCCAGTCGAACCACGTATCACTCAATCCCAGTCCCACCGCCCACGGCACGGTGACCAGCGACAGCGGAAACGCGGCGACCGCGACCGCCACGCTCGTCACCGCCGCGCGCCGGGAAACGAACCAGGCGTAGATCCCGTACCCGCGCAGCGCGTAGAGCGTACCGAAGAACAGCAGCAAATTGCGTCCCACCGCGGCCAATGCGTCAAGTGATGGCACGATGACCATGACAATCCCGGCGACGAGCGCCCAGACGAGTTGGTCGCCGAACGTGAACTGCCGCAGCGGAGCCAGCGGCGCGCCGATGCGAACGCGGCTCAATCGGTGAAACAGCGCCCAGGCGAGCGCGCACGCGGCGAGCGCCTCGAGCGCCAGCGATGCCGGAAACAACGGCGCCGCCGCTCGTGAGATCGTGCCCTGCACGGCTTCCTGCTGCGTAGCCGCGTCGCGCGCCATCGTGGCCAGCTTCGGGAAAGACTTCTGTACCACCGTGGCGTCGAGCCGCATCTCGGCCACCGCCGCCGCGTTGCGCGCGTCGAATTCGCCGGCAAAAACGTTCTGTGCGCTCCGGGCATCGAAGCGCCCGAACGCCGCCAGTCCGAGCGACAGCAGCGTTGCCGCCGCGATCGCCGACAACACCCGGTGAATGAACGGCTGCGAACGCCCAACGAGGCACACGATGCCGAACGCGCCCGCGACGATCGCTCCCCATCCGCGCGCCAGGGCGTAGTACGGCGCATTCGTAGCCGGCGGTGCGGGCAGCACGAGCACCGCCGCCGCCAGCGCCGACCACGTGAGCGCCATCCAGGGCGACCCGCCGGCGAACCAGCCGACGACGCAGCACGCGGCCAGCGCCGGCACGAGCAGCACGAGCGTATCCACCACGGGGACCAGGGATGACAGACCCGGCACGCGCGGTATCAACAGGAACGCCGCGAGAGCGAGGACGATGCGCCACCACCCCTGCTCCCGCGGCGCCGGCGCCGGCCCGTTAGGCATCGGCTACGCCTGGTGTCCCCGGATATAGGGGATCAGGGCGAGGAAGCGGGCCCGCTTGATGGCCACGGCGAGCTGGCGCTGGTGGCGCGCGCACACACCGCTCAAACGGCTGGGCAGAATCTTACCCGTGTCGGTTAGGAATCGGCCGAGGGTGCGATCATCTTTGTAGTCGATGAACCGAACCCGCGACTCGCAGAATGGGCAGGTCTTTTGTGGGCGTCGCATGGCTCAATCCTCGTCGTCGTCATCGTCGGCGCTGCGGGGACGTCCCGCGGCGATTTCTTCTTCGGTCATCGGCGGCGCACCGACCTCGTGTTCGTGGAGCGAGATCAGGTACCGCACCACGCCGTCGTCCAGCTTGAGCGCGCGCTCGAATTCGGGCAGCACGCCGGCCTCGACATCGAAGCGGGCAACGGCGTAGTAGCCGTTATCACGGGGACCGATGGAGTACGCGAGTTGGCGGCGTCCCCAGAGGTCGACATTCAGGGTGTCACCCGCGCCGAGCATGGCGTGGTGGCGGGTGAGTTTGTCTTGGATGGCGGCGTCTTCGAGGGTGGAGTCGAAGATGTAGACCGCCTCGTAGTGGCGAGGCATGTAGAGAACTTCCTCCCTGTGGTCTGGTGCCCCCACGCGGTGTGGGGGAGGGTATGTGGTACGACTTGATCGAAGTATACCTAGCCCGAGGGTTCTCGGGCCAGCCCTGCCGGGCTAGAGGCAACGTCGGGCGGTAGACCAGCCATCCTTGCCGGATGCGAAACCTTCCAATTCGGCGAGATCAAGCCTTTCAATCAGCCGGTCAACAACCTTGCAATCAGCTCCGTCACCCTTCTACCTTGCCGCGACGTGTACATCGTCCGACGCAGATCCTGCGGGCCTCCTCGCCGAACTTCCTGCTCGCGTCATCCTCGATGAAGTCCAGCACGTACCGCGGGTGTTCGCCGACATCACGACTTCTGTCGACCGCGATCGAAAACCCCGTCGTTTCCTCCTCACGGGCTCCGCCAATGTGCTCCTGGTGCCGGCGCTCTTTGACTCGCTTGCCGGGCGCATGGGATCATCCGACTGCACCCACCCTCACAGGCGGCGTCGCGCTCTACGAGGGCGAGACTGTCTTGCCATTCGGCGATCGGCTGTATGCCCTGCCACTGCGCATGCCGTGGGAGGCGACATGATGATGTGGGTCACGAGGGCGCGCTTCCCGTTTTCAGAAAACGGTAGGAGATCAAGGACCATCCGGTCACGCTGCCACCGCAGCCGCCGGGCCTGGACAAGGCCCCGCCCGGCATGCGACCGAAGGCTGGTGGGCCTGGCCGCTGACGAGCGTTGTGGCGTGCATAAGCGTTAGGCCGTCGCTATTTCGGCGAATCGGTCGCGACAACAGGAGGACAACCATGTTCCAACATCCAGATCAACGCACCATCCTCGTCAGCGGGGCGACCGGTAAGCAGGGCGGAGCTGTCGCGCGACACCTTCTGGAGCGCGGCTTCCACGTGCGCGCCCTCACGCGCCACCCCGACAACGGTGCCGCTCGGATTCTCGCCGACCTCGGCGCCGAGGTGCTTGAGGGCGACCTCGAGGTGCGCCAGAGCCTCGATCGCGCGCTCGACGGCGCCTATGGGGCGTTCAGCGTCCAGAACTTTTATGAAGCGGGTTTCGACGGTGAGATCCGCCAAGGCCGGATGCTTGCAGAGGCTGCGCGCGATGCCGGTGTGGCGCACTTCGTGTACAGCTCCGTCGGCGGCGCCGAGCGCCACACGGGGATCGCGCACTTCGACAGCAAATGGCAGATCGAGGAATACATCCGATCCATCGATTTACCCGCCACGATCCTGCGACCTGTTTTCTTCATGGACAATTGGCTGCGTCTCAAGGAGACGGTGTTCGGGGGACAGCTCCCTCAGCCGCTGTCCCCCGACACGACGCTCCAACAGATCGCTGTGGACGACATCGGCGCCTTCGCCGCGCGTGCGTTCGCCGATCCAGACGCGTGGATTGGTCGCTCCGTGGAGATCGCCGGCGATGAAATGACCATGACGAAGCTGGCGCAGACCTTCAGTCGCGTGATTGGTCGGGAGGTCAGGTACGTGCAGGTGCCGTGGGAGGCCTTCGAGCAACAGGTCGGCGAGGAGTTGACGGTGATGTACCGCTGGTTCGAGTCCGATGGCTACGAGGCGGACATCGCGGCGTTGCGCGCGCTCCAACCGGGACTGGTGGGCGTGGAGTCGTTCCTACGCGCGCACAAGTGGAGCTCGCCGTGATCGGTTGGACCACGCTGTGGGTTGGGCGGTTGGGCGAGCAGCAGGCGTGCGCAGGGCCACGTATCCGGTCATATCATAACGCCTCCATCGATGCCGCCAGGAAGCGCTCCACGTTACCGAAAGCGATGAGCGCCTAACGCCGCGCCGAGTGACCGTCCGCCGCGATGCGGATCGTGGCGTTCATCACGCAGGCGTCGGTGATTGACCAGATGCTGACGCACCTCCGCACGCCATGCGCTCATGAGTCCGATCGAAATTCCTATCCCAGCCGGTTGCCCGCCTGGCTTACTTGGGCAGGCTGTACACCACCTTCCCGCTGTCGTCCAGGAACTGGAGCGACGCGACGCCCGCGCTGTCCACCGCCAACCGGGCACGCGCCTTCCCGTGCTTGTCCATCAGGAGCACCGCTGCATCGTCATCCAACGTGCGCCCAACGAACACGCGCTGCGTGAAATGCCCGAACGCCGCGTTGTGCTGGCGGAAGTGATCGAAGCGGATGGTGCTGTTCGCCTCAGGCTGGCCGTTGACCATCTTCCCCTCGTAGACGAGGCCGCCGTTCTCGTCGCCGGCGTCGTTGTAGAAGAGCAGCCCTGCCCCGCGGTGTCCGTTGCGGTACTTGAGCTCGACGCCGCCGATCGTGCCGCCCGGGAACTCGTCGGTGTTCGAGATGGCGAGGCGGATCGTTCCGTTCGTCTCGCGGATGTTGATGCGATGGGCGTCGATCTGGTCGAACGTCGCGACCTTGGGCGACCGGAACGCGGCGAAGATGAGGACCGCGAACAGCAGCGACGAACAGCCTGACGCGCGAGGCGCTGTAGGTCGAGCTGCAACACGGCGAACGCTACGCGCTCATGTGCCAGTTCCGCGACGGCGCGGGCAAACCACACACGCGAAGCTTGGCATGGTGGCGCTGGTAACCGTGCCGTGATCGGCAACACCTCGGCCGCAGAGGACGGCGCGTACAGACGCCCGCTTGGCACCCACGAAATTCTAACAGGGCCTGCCTCGCGACCGCAGCCGCGCTGCTGGAGGGCGACGCAGGCTCTTGACTCACGTGCCATGGGCTCGCACGTTCTTCGCGAGCGCGAATCACGATCGTGCGTGAAGCGCCAATCCGCCCGAACGATGTCCTCTCCATTGACACCGCGATGCCCGATCGCCTGCCGCGACAGCTCGGCGTCGTTAGCACTGCTGGTGTGCTCATCGGCATCACGATTGGCAGCGGCATCTTTCGCGTGCCGAGCACCGTTGCGGCGGAGATTGGCTCTGTAGGGGGCATCGCGGTCGTCTGGCTCGCCGGTGCTGCGGTCACAGTCGCCGGTGCCCTCACCCTGGTCGCGCTCACTACCGCGCTCCCGTACGCCGGCGGCAGCTACGTGTACATACGCGAGGGCTACGGCTCGCTCGTCGCGTTCTTGTATGGTTGGATCAAATTGATCGTGACGGGACCGGCCGCTCTCGCCGCGGTCGCGCTCATCTTCGCGGAATATGGGCGCGCCTTCATGACGCTGAGCGACCGCCAGGTGCACCTCCTGGCCGCGGCGCTGCTCGTCGTCCTCACCGCGACGAACATCCGCTCTGTGAAGTGGAGCGCCGCGCTGCAGAACGCGTCCACGATCATCAAAGTCATCGCACTCGCCGCGCTGTCGCTGCTCATCCTGCACACGGGCCGACCAGGGAGCGGCTCACTCTCGGCGCCGATCGATTGGAGCGCCGTGTCTCTGCACGGTTTCTGGCCGGCCTTGATCGTCGTGCTGTGGACGTACACCGGCTGGGTGGATCTCACGTTCATCGCCGGCGAAGTGCGGGATCCCGCCCGCACGTTTCCGCGTGCGGTGCTGGGTGGGATGGCCGTCATTCTCGTGGTGTATCTCCTCGCCAACGCCGCCTACCTGTACGCACTGCCGGTGCCGGTGATGGCGAGGTCTCCGTTAGTTGCGGCGACGGCCGCCGAGCACGCACTGGGGGCGCGTGCCGCGGCGGTCGTTGCGGCGTTGGTCATGATCTCCACGTTCAGTTCGCTCAACGGCTCCATCCTGACGAGCCCACGGGTGTTCTTCGCCATGGCCGAGGATCGCCTGTTCTTCCGATCGGTGGCGTCGGTGCATCCGCGGTACCATACGCCGTTCGTGGCGCTGCTGCTCTACCTTCTGCTCGGCATCATCGGCGTGGCGACGCGCAGCTTCGAGCAGCTGGCCGAGATGTACGTGCTGGGGATTTGGCCGTTTTATGCGCTCGCCGTGGGCGCCGTGTTCTTCGTACCCCGACGCCGGCCGGAGCTCGCGACACTCTGTCGCGCATGGGGCTATCCACTCCTGCCGGCGGCCTTCATTCTGGTATCCATCGCGATGTTCGTGAGCGGCGCCGTCGCTCGGCCGCTGGAGACCGGACTCGGCGTGACGATCGCCTTGTTAGGGATACCCGTTTACTATGGGTGGCGTACGTTAGGCAAACGCCGCGCCGTCACATAGCGCACGGTGTCTCCCTCGGTGGGGCAATGATCTACTTCGTCGTCGGCGCGGCTGGCAGCTTCTCGATGCGCTACTACCTGGAGGAGGAAGGCCGTGCGCTGCACGACCGCGTGCGCGTCATTCTCTACGAGGAGCTCGTGCGCCTGCGCGAGCTGCCGCTCGGCACGTGGGTCTTCACGGAGATCGACCGGATCAGGCCGCCGGAGCGCGAACTCGTGGACACGGTCTGCGAGCACCTCGGGGCAGCGACGGCGGGCGTCCGTCTGCTCAACCAGCCGCGGCACGTTCGGCTTCGCACCGAGCTGCTTCGTGCCGCGTCCGATGCCGGGATCAATCGATTTCGAACGTGGCCCGCGCCCGGCGTTAGGTTCGCGACGGCGGAGCGCGCGAGCCGAGAGGTCGGCGGCATTGCCGCCGCGGCGCTTCGCTACCCGGTGTTCGTGCGCTACGCCAACCGGCACGTCGGCAGTCTGACGCCTCTGCTCGACTCGCCGCGCGCGCTCGGCGAAGCGCTCGCCTCGCTCGTGGCGGGGCGGCGCCGGTTGGACGAGCTGCTCGTGGTCGAGTTTTGCGATACCAAGGATGAGCACGGTGTCTACCGAAAGTATTCGGCGTTCAATGTGGGTGATCGAATCCTGCCGCGGTACCTCGAGTGCAGCCGCGACTGGATGGTGAAGTGGCACCATCGGATATTCGATCGGGAGCGCGCCGAGCTGGAGGCGCACTACCTCCAGACGAACCCGCACGAGGAATGGATTCGCGAAATGTTCCGGCTCGCGGGCATCGAGTACGGGCGCATCGATTACGGCATGCTCGGCGGCGAGCCGCAGATGTGGGAGATCAACCTGAACCCGACGATTGGCCGGGGACCGGGCCCGCGAGTTCCGCAACCGGCGGACGTCGTCGCATACAAGCAGATGCTCGCGCCCGCGTTCGGCGCGTTCTACGCCGGCTTCCGGGACGCCTGGGTCGCGATCGACAGCCCGGGCGATCGCAATGCCGTCGTCGAGTTGCGTGTGTCGCGCGGCCTGCGCCGTGCGGTCGAGCGCTCCGTTAGGCAGCGCCGCCGCGCCGCCCGGGTCGGCGCGCTCGTCGACGCCATCGCGCGACAGCGCTGGCTCCGGCCGGTGACGCGCTCGGTGAAGGGCGCGCTCGACCGGGTCGCCGGAGCGCGCCTGAGACTCGGCCGTTAGCCATTGAGGCGCGTCCCGATCCGGACCTCCAGCGTGCGAATCGGGTGTACCGTGCGAGTGCCCATCGCATCGAGGTCCCCTGTGCGCCTGATTGCGTACCCTGTGTTGGTGCGCGCGTTGTTCTGGGCTGTGATCGTTGCGTTAGCAGCGCGCCTGGCATGCTGGCGCTACTGCGCAGGTTGGAGTGACCTGAGCGAAGCTGAGCGTCGCCCTCATTGATGAACGTGCTGTATTCACGCTCTTGTGCCCCTGCGCCACCTGTCGTTCAATTGAACCTGGGACTCACACCACGGCGAGCTGCCCTACCCCCGATCGCAGGAGTCGAGCGATGCCCGTGTCTGACAAGAGGTCCGCATGAAGGCGGTCCAGCTCGTAGAGATCGGCAAGCCGCTCGAGCTCCGGGAGGTCGCGCGGCCGGAGCCAGGCCCGGGCGAGATCCGCGTGAATGTGGTCGCGGCGGGAGTTTGCCATTCCGACGCCCACTATCGCGCCGGCATTGCCAGCGTGGGCTTTCTGCCCATCACCCTCGGCCACGAGATCGCCGGCGTTGTCGAGAAAATCGGAGCGTCCGTAGACGACGCTTCGATCGGCGACCGGCCGATCGATCCGGCGCATGGCGCACCGGAGCAGCAGCTCCGCGACACCACGCGCGGGCGCGGAGTGGATGTCGCGCTGGAGTTCGCACGAACGCGCTCCGTCATCGCGGTGGGGTGACAACGCGAACAGCGCAGGAGCACTTCTATCCGCTGCTCGCGCGCCAGGGGATGGCATGCGTTGTGCGCGCCAGGCGTATATCGCAAGGATCACACGCACCGGGACCTGAGCATGTCATCAATGCATCGCACCATCGACGGGAAAATCCTGGTCCAGCATCTGACCGAAGATGAGCGGTTGATTGATCGAACGCTGCTCGTGAAGCACGGCAGGACGTCCCGTACGCTGGTCAAGGAAGGGCCGCTTCGCCTCGCGATCGTTGCGCTGGCGGCCGGCGGCGATCTGCCGCAGCACCGGACGGAGGGTCCGGTCACGATCCAGCTTCTCGAGGGCGCGGTGGTGTTCGAGGCATTGGGTCACACGTATTCATTGAGCGTCGGCGATTCGCTCGTTTTTGCGCCGGGTGTAGCGCATTCGGCACGCTCTGTAAGCGGCGGCCTCTTCCTTCTCACCGTCGTACACACCCCGTCCGCCGGTTCGAGAGAGGATTTCTACCCGATCGCATCCGATCAGAATGGATGATCGGGCTCGCGCGGCGGGCGATGAGAAGCCATGATCGCCTTTGATGCCGCGCATGAGGCGGTGCACTACCCCAAGGATCGCCGATTTCGCATCTGGGTTCGTCCATCCATCCTGATCGGGATCGGCGTCGCGGTGCTGGCGGTGATTGCCGCGTCGTGGATCCAGGTGGCGGTGGCCGGACTGCCGGCCATTGCCCCGGTTTCGACGCTCATCGCCGGCGGCCATTCGCCCGCCCAGGGGTTTCCGGTCTGGGTGCGGTACTGCCATTTCTTCAATTTCTTTTTCGTGATGCTGCTGATCCGCAGCGGGCTCTCCATCCTCGTGGATCATCCCCGTCTGTACTTCAACGACGACTGCACACCGGGGAGCGAGTGGATCAGATTCACCCCGCTCAAGGTGCCGCGCGATCGGATGTGGACGGCGAAGGACGATGCCCGCTACATCTCGCCGTTAGTCGGGACCCCCGGCTACCGGCACACGATCGGCATCGCGCGGGCGTGGCATTTCATCATGATCCACGGGTTCATCATCACCGGCATCGTGTATGCGGTGATGCTCTTCGACACCGAGCGATGGCGGCGGCTGGTGCCCGCGTCGACGGTCGTGCTGACGCAGGCGTGGAGCACGTTGGTGCATTACGCGACGTTCCACTTGCCGCCTGAACCGAACGGGTTCTTCGGTTACAACGCGCTGCAGCAGCTCGCATATTTCGCCGTCTTCTTTGTCTTCGGGCCGCTGGCCATTCTGACCGGGATCGCCATGTCGCCGGCGGTGGTGAATCGGTTTCGGTGGTACGCGCGGATCTTCGGCGGCCGGCAGTCGGCGCGATCGATCCACTTTCTGAACATGCTGGGGTTCGTCGGATTCATCGTCGTCCACGTGACGCTGATCGCGATGACCGGGTTCGTCCGCAACATGAATCACATCGTGTTGGGGACGGACGATCAGCGCCACCTGGGCGTGGTGCTGGGGTTTGTCGGCATCGCGGTCGTCATCCTGTCGTGGGTTGCGGCACATTATATCTCCTGGCACTACCCGCGCGCCCTGCAGCACGCGCAGAAATTCGTGACGTATCCGATGCAGCTCCTGACCCTCAACCGGCTGGATCCGCGCGAGCATTATTCCCGTCGCGACGTGTCGCCGCACTTCTGGCCCAACGGGAAGCTGCCGGTGCGGGACGACTGGAAGCGGCTGGCGGAAGGCGGCTTCCAGGACTTCACGCTGCGGGTCGACGGTCTGGTGGAGCGTCCGGCGGCGCTGTCGCTGGCGGACCTCGAAAAGTTAGGCGACGCCGAGCACATTACGCTGCATCATTGCATCCAGGGGTGGAGCGGCGTCGCGCAGTGGGACGGCCTGCCGATGAAAGCACTGGTCGACCTGGTGCGTCCGAAGCCGGAAGCCAAGGTGGTGGCCTTCTTCTCGTTCGGCGAGTCGCTCTACGGTGATATGTACTACGACACCCAGCGCATCGACAATGTGCTCAAGCCGCAGTGCCTGCTCGCGTTGCGCATGAACGGGCACCGGCTTCCGGAGGAGTACGGCGCGCCGCTGCGACTGCGCGTCGAGAACCAGCTCGGCTACAAGATGGTCAAGTGGATCGAGCGGATCGAGTTCATCGCGTCTGAGAAGC
>JANWIF010000095.1 GCA_025450035.1 Gemmatimonadaceae bacterium | reverse complement strand
CCGCGATCGCCCCACCGATGATTGCTGCTTGCACGCATGCGGCACGTCGTGACGCGGCCTGCGTCCACGCCGGGAGCGCGGCGATGGCGAGCGTCGCAAAGGCGAGCGCCGGAACGTGATTCTGCTCGCTCGCGCCCATAAAGATGAAGAACGGCGCGACCAGAAGGAGAAGCGCCGCTCCGCGCGCGAGGGACTCTCCATACGCGCGCTGCACGAAGCGATACACGTTCCAAACAGTGAACGCGATGAGCAGCGGATTCACCAGCCACACGGCACCAACGGCCAAGCCTGCAGCAAGTAGCAACGGACCGCCGATCGGAAACTGCGAATACCATCGGCCGCCAGCGTCGATCACGTTCATGACCGAGAAGAATTCCGGATGCGTCGCGGACGCAATCGAGAGATGTCCAGAGAGCAGGATGCGCGCATGCCAGAGCTGCGCCATCTCGTCGATCGACTGAGGCTGGCGATCGAAGCAGTACCATGCTGCGCCGGCGGCGAGCAGGAATCCGGTGCACGAAACGAGCAACACGAACACTCGCGATGACGGCGCCATCACGGCGTGCACGACGCGCGTCCCGACGCTGGCAGCCCGTTCGCCAAGTAGGCGCGCCGCGAGATACGCAAGCAGTAAAATGAATGCGCCGCCGAGAAGCCACCACGACACGACGCCAGCCCACCATGGAAGCGCGCCCCCGCCAGTCAGGAGGTTGGCGGTTGGCACCAGACCGAGGACGATGAGCAGCAGCGCGGTAATGCGCGCGATCGTTCTCGAGACAGCTGAGGTGTCGTTCAGTGCAGAGGCTCCGGCATTGGGAACTCACCCTTGCGCGAGCGCGGTGAGTGGCGCCTATAATTGGCAAGGCAACCCGGACCACCTCTTCTCGTGGAAATCCACATGGATGATCTCGATCGGTTGTTTCGACGTCTCGTGCAGAACATACGTAACGGCTACCCGGAGTATCTGACTCACCCGTTCGAGGTGTCGGAGCTCTACCAGAATCTGATACCCTATCGGCACAATCGGCGTGAGATGGCAATCGAAACGAACGAAGATTACGAGATCGCGCTCTGCCGGCTGTTGTCCGGAGAGCGCGGGTATCTGGCGGTTGACGACGCGCTGGCGGCGGCGATACGCGCCGAGCTTGCCACGCCTAATCCAAATACGACGATCTTTCGCGAGTTTGCGGCGTCTCGCATTGCGATGACTGCGGCGGCGCAACGGCGTGGCAACGAGTTGGCGGGCGAAGCGACTCCAGTGGCTGGCACCACACCCGTAAACCCGACGGTTGTGCCATCGCCGGCATCGGCGCACCAGTCGTGGCGACCACACGCGTCCTCCTCGGGAATGGCTGCGACCGCTGAGGCCGATGTGGTGGCCACTGCTCACGCGATGACCGCGGCGGGAGAGGGAAGCTGTCGGTACTGCGGCGGCGCGCTGCCGGAAGGACGGCGCATCGCGTTCTGCCCACACTGCGGTCAGAATCTTACGATTCAGCGCTGTCCGGCCTGCGGTACTGAGCTCGAGATTAGTTGGAAATTCTGCATTACATGCGGGCGCGGTATCGCGGCATCGTGATGCACGAGTCGAGGGGGCGGTGGGTCATCGTTGCTCTCGCCGCCGCCCTCACGTCGGCGGCCTGTCACGGCGAAACCAACAAAGCCGGTCGCGTCCCCGCGGACACCGCGGCGGAAATGCCCCTTCCCGGTGCTACCACACCGGGGAGTCTCTCTGCCCGCGCGATCCCGTCCGAAAGCACCGCCGTCGCGACAGCAGCGCCGGTGATTCTTCACCGCGCCGACTCGGCCGCCGGCGATGTGATCTATCACGGACGCGGGCGCTGCTTCACCTGCCACGGTGGCCTCGGCCGCGGCACGCCAAAGCTGGGACCGAGCCTGTCCGACAGCGTCTGGCTCAATGGCGACAGCTCATTTGTCGCGATTCGCGGTGTGATCGCCGGTGGAGTGGCAACGCCACGGCAGTACTCGGTGGCGATGCCTGCGTATGGCGGAATGCTCGACGACTCGGCTCTTACGCATATCGCCGCTTATGTCTACGCGCTGTCGCATCCCGGCGCGCTGCGCAGTGATACGCTCGCGGCGGATTCGTCACGCCGGGCCGACAGCACGACGCCGCGCCCCGCTTCACACGATTCCATACACACTCCAAACACACCGTGACGAAGCGTCTGGCAGTTATCGCTGGTGACGGGATCGGTCCCGAAGTCGTGCGCGAGGCGCTCGTCACGCTGGCCGCCGTCGAAGATGTGTTTCACCCGGGGATCCAGGTCGAGCACCTGCCGTACGGCGCCGATCACTACCTACGAACTGGCGAAACCATCCCCGCCGCCGAGATGCAGCGCCTGGGCAGCGACTTCGATGCGATTCTCGTCGGGGCGCTGGGCGATCCGCGCGTTCCGGGGAACGAGCACGCCCGCGACATTCTGTTAGGCATGCGCTTCCAGCTCGATTTGTTCGTCAACGAACGACCCGCCAGGTTGATCGACGAGCGACTGACGCCGCTCAAGGGAAAGACGCCGCGCGACCTGGACCTGATCGTCTTCCGCGAGAACACCGAGGGACTGTACGTATCGGTGGGCGGCACGTTCAAGCAGGGGACGCCCGATGAGATCGCGATTGCCGAGGAGCTCAACACGCGAAAAGGCGTGGAGCGCATCGTGCGCTACGCGTTCGCGTGGGCCACGGGACATGGAAAGACTCGGGTGACGATGGCAGACAAGGCCAACGCGATTCCCGCGCATCAACTCTGGCGCCGCGTGTTCGACGAGGTGGGCCGGGAGCATCCCAACATACAGCGGGATACGCGTTACATCGATGCGATGGCAATGGACCTGGTACGCACGCCCGAATCGTTTCAGGTGATAGTTACCGGTAACCTCTTTGGCGACATCTTGTCGGATCTGGCGTCGATCCTCGTTGGCGGCCTTGGGCTCGCGCCAAGCGCCAATCGTCACCCGGGTCGCGTGACAATGTACGAACCGGTGCATGGCAGCGCCCCGCAGCTGGCCGGGAAGGATGTCGCAAACCCTATGGCGGCGATTCTCACGCTGGCGATCATGCTGGACGATCTCGGGGTACATGAGGGAGCACGAGTTGTCGAGCAGGCGGTCTATGATGCGATTACGAGCGGTATTGGTACGGCTGACGTCGGCGGCACGATGGGCACCCGCGCGGTAGGCGAATGGATCGGACGCAGGGTGCGCCGGGGCAGCGCCGCAAAATAGCAGACCCGCGACGGCCGCGTTCCGCGGCAGTTCCCACGGTCCGGCCGCGAGGGCATCTTTACTGCCAACGCGTTTCGTAATGGAGATCCCGTGAAGACCCAAGGCCAAGGCCGTGATGTCGTTTTCCTGTCCGCCGTGCGCACTCCGTTCGGTACCTTCGGCGGCATGCTGAAGGATCAGTCCGCCATCGATCTGACAGTCCACGCCGCCAAGGCCGCCATGCAGCGAGCGGGCGTCGAGCCGGCACAAATTCAGCACTCTATCTTCGGCAACGTGATGCAAACCACGTCGGACACCATCTACTTCGCCCGGCACGTGGCTTTGCGGTCCGGATGTCCGAACGAGACCCCGGCGCTCACCCTGAACCGGCTGTGCGGCTCCGGATTTCAGGCAGTCGTGAACGGCGCCGAAGAGATCCTGCTTGGCGAGGCCGATGTCTGTCTGGTGGGGGGCGGCGAGTCGATGTCGCAGGCGCCGCACATCCTGCGCGGGCTGCGCTGGGGTCTTCCGTTAGGCAAGATGCCGCCACTGGAAGATTCCTTGTGGGAAGGACTCAAGGACCCCGTGGCGGGGATGGCGATGGCCGAGACTGCCGAGAAGCTCGCCGAGCAATATCACCTCGACCGTGGCTGCGTGGACGAGTACGCACTGCGCTCGCAGCAAATGGCGCGCGCGGCCTGGGAGGGCGGCGTGTTCGATGATGAAGTGATTGGCGTTCCGGTGAAAAATCCCAAGACGCGTCAGGTCGAGGAATTCCGCCGCGACGAGCACATGCGGCCGGATACCACGATCGAAGGGCTGGCCAAGCTCAAGCCGGTGTTCAAAGCTGATGGAGTCGTAACAGCCGGGAACGCCTCTGGAATTGGCGACGGCGCCGGCGCGCTCGTAGTCTGTGGCGCGGACTGGGCCGCGCACACGGGCAAGAAGCCCTTGGCTCGACTGATTTCATGGGGCGTGGCCGGCGTGGATCCGACCATCATGGGAATCGGACCCGTGCCCGCATCGCGGATTGCGTTGCGGAAGGCCGGGATGAGCCTCGATGATATGGACCTGATCGAGGTGAATGAAGCGTTCGCATCGCAAGTGTGCGCGGTTGAGCGCGAACTCGACATTCCGCGTGAAAAGTTCAACGTGCACGGCGGGGCGATCGCGCTCAGTCACCCGCTGGCGGCATCCGGTGCCCGGATCACGGCTCATCTCATTCACGCGCTCCGCGCGAGCGGCAAGCGATTTGGCCTCGGATCCGCCTGCATTGGCGGCGGACAGGGAATCGCCGTGATCGTCGAAGCATTCGTGTGATGCGCCACGCCGTGGCGTGCCGTGCCTCCTCGTTCCGGACTCTTACGTGACCTCATATCGGATTCCCCGTTCCGTTCGCGCCATTCCCGCCATTCTGCTCATCTTGGTGGCAGCGTCCTGCGCTTCAGCCTCCGGCGGCGGGCTCGGAGGTAGCCAGAACACCGCCGAACCCTTGGCGGTGCGTCCCGACCTGACGTGGAGTATCAGCACCCGGTATCAGGTCGATTTCTGGCTCCACGGCTACGCGATGCTCCAGGACGACACGACACTCGTGCCCTACTTCAAGCCGGGCTACCGCGATTCGATCGTTGCGTTCAAAAAGCGCGGGAACATCACCACGCAGCTCGATGCGCATCGCGACTCGTTGCGCGCGATGCTGAGCGGCAACACGCAACTGGTGGGTGGCCAGTTCCTCGGCCTCTACTTCCGCTCGTGGGATGCGATGCAGAAATCGCTCGAGTCCTTTCTGAAGACCAGCAGTATCCCTAACGATGGGATGAATCGACGGACGATCGACCTTGACCAGCGATCCGTCTACGCCATCATCAGCGCCTCATATTCAACGCCCGCCGCTCGTGAGTGGCTGCGCATGTTCACCAGGGCACTGCAGAGCGAAGACAGCACCTACTACGCGAGCTACTGGAGATCGCAGCAGAAGGATCGTGCCGCGATTGCCGCCGCAGTGG
Source organism: Gemmatimonadaceae bacterium (assembly GCA_025450035.1). Lineage (GTDB taxonomy): Bacteria > Gemmatimonadota > Gemmatimonadetes > Gemmatimonadales > Gemmatimonadaceae > JADGGM01. Next base: position 63,319 of record JANWIF010000095.1, on the reverse strand, counting down.
ACACGCTTTGGGTACAGACCTACTTCGCCAAGTTCCATGGATTTCTCACCAAGTCAGGGCAGTCGCGCGGCGAAATTCTGCTCTCTATTCCGTTAGACGGCGAAGGCCGCACCCTCGGCGAGCCGAGTCACGGGCCAACCATCGCGATCAGCTTCCCCGACAGCGTGAGCCGCGCGGTAGACGCCATATACGTCCTGGCGCATGAGGTCGTTTCGACCATTTCGAACAAGGCGGTAGACGACAACGTGACGCCCGCAGAGAAGCGCAACGGTGTCGCCGACCGGTACACCAGCCCGGCCGCTGTTCGCGGTGGGTTGCTCCTGCTTCAGAAAGTGGCGCCTGAATTGGCGACCGGATACGCACGCTACTACTTGAATACCGCTCATATCTCGTTCACGGCCGGTGAAGAGACAGCTGCCATTGAACGTGCATTTCCGTTGCGACCAGTGATCGCGACCCAGCTCGTGAACGAGATCAACAAGGCAACCAGTAACTGAGCGCGCATGGTTGACGAGGGCGAGCTTCCAACGCGGGCGCAGCCGCTGAACCATGCGGCCATGGAGCGTGTTCTCGCACGCGCGGTAGAGTTGCAGTCAGGCGACGCGGATCCTTCCGATGTGGCGATCAATGAAGGGCAGCTCCTCGACGTCGCGCGCGAAGTTGGTCTGTCGCCGCAGCACCTGCGACAGGCCCTCGCCGAGGAACGCAGTCGCGCGCAGGTGCCACCCGAGCGCGGCCTCGCCGCCACGCTGCTTGGTCCAGCACACGTACACGCGTCACGAACCATTCGCGGAACAGTCCCATCGACACTGGACCAACTGGACGTATGGATGGAGCGAGAGCACGGAATGCAGCTGAAGCGGCGGCTCACCGACCGCGTGCTGTGGGAACCGCGCTCCGGCCTGTTCAGCGAGATGCGTCGCGTCCTCAACGTGGGAGGGCACGGCTACTACCTTCGCCCAACGCGCGAGGTCTCGGCCACCGCGGTACCCGTTGACGCTGAACGCGTGCTGGTGCGGTTGGACGCCGATCTTGCCAACGTGCGAGTCGAACGAGCCGCGTCCGGTGCGGCGCTGGCAGGCGGCGGTGTGCTGGGCACCGGGGCGCTGATCACTCTGGGCTTCTTCGTTCCCGTGGCTGTGGTGCCGGCCGTTGTTGCCGTGATCGGCGGCTATTTTGTAGCGCGGAGCCACGCGCCCGTTGTCGCTCGCGCACAACTCGCCCTCGAGCAGCTGCTCGACCGGCTCGAACGCGGCGACAGCCCGCGTCAAGGGCTGCTGTCGGCCTTGGACGTGCTGCGTTGAGCCAGCGCACCCCGCGCGCGCTGCCCAACGCAGCTGACTTTCACCCCAATCGAACGTACTTATGACCACCATCAAGACGGTCGGCGTGCTCGGTGCCGGACTCATGGGATCGGGAATCGCCCAGGTCTGCGCGCAAAGCGGCCTCACGACGAAAGTGCGAGAGGTTTCCGATGCGCTCTGCCAACGGGGCAAAGGCAGCATCGAGAAAAGCTTCGCGCGCGCCATAGAGAAGAGCAAAGGGAGAGTGACCGCGGCCGATCGCGACATAGCCATGTCGCGACTCGCGTTCACGACGAATCTCCGCGATCTCGCCGATTGCGATCTTGTGATCGAGGCCGTCGTAGAGGACATCGAGATCAAGAACGCCATGTGGAAGGAGCTCGACGGACTTTGTCCCGCGCACACGATCTTCGCGTCGAACACGTCGAGCCTGACCATTGCTGCCATGGCGGCGGCCACCGCGCGACCGGATCGCATGGTCGGATTGCACTTCTTCAATCCCGTGCCGATCATGAAGCTGGTGGAAGTGGTGCGCACCGTCACCACCAGCGACGTCACCTTCGATGCCGCGTTCGCGTTCGCTCGACAGCTGGGCAAAGAACCGATTGCCGCCAAGGACAACTCGGGATTCGTTGTAAATCTGCTCCTCGTGCCCTACCTGATCGACGCGATCAATGCCCTCGAGCACGGCGTGGCCAGCGTGGAGGACATCGACAAGGGCATGATGCTCGGTACGGGCTATCCGATGGGTCCGTTCACGCTCCTCGACTTCGTCGGCCTCGACACGACGTACAAGATCGCCGACATCATGTTCGACGAGTACCGTGAAAAGCGCTACGCGCCGCCGCCGCTGCTCAAGCGGATGGTGCTCGCCGGCATGTACGGCCGCAAATCGGGGAAGGGCTTCTACGATTACAGCGTCGATCCACCGCGAGTGAACGAATTGGGGCTCTAGGGTCAACTGCAGTGGGTATGACACCTCCGCCTGTCTTTCATCTCGATCTTCTCGCCCGCGCCGCCTACAGCGAGGGAGCCGGGATCGCACGCGCGGTGCCGAGGGCCGTGGCTGCTCCACGCTCCGTGGACGACGTCGTCGCACTCGTGCGTTGGGCGGCGGAAACGTCGACGCCCCTTGTGGCGCGAGGGTCGGGGAGCGGGATGGCGGGTGGCGCGGTTGGCGATGGCGTGATTGTCGATGTGAGCCGGCTGCGCGATATCGGGCGGGTGGATTCCGCACGGCGAAGTGTTGTTGTGGGGCCCGGCGCGATACGGGACTTGGTGAACGAGGCTGCACGCCCACATGGACTTCGTCTCCCCGTGGATCCATCGAGCGGCGCCTTCTGCACCGTAGGCGGAATGGCGGCGACGAATGCCGCCGGCGCGCACACGCTGCGCTACGGTTCGATGCGCCGCTGGGTGTCGGCGCTCGATTGCGTGTTCCCCGACGGCACCCGCGCCGTGGTGCGACGAGGCGAGCCGCCACCGCTCCACATTCCGGCCGTGACGCGCTTCGTCGAACAAGCGCACGCATCGAGGCCCGAGTGGAATTCGAGTGCCGGTTCGCACACCGGCGTGCGCAAAGAGTCGTCGGGTTATGCGATCGCCGAGTACGCGCACAGCGGCGAGCTGGTCGATCTGCTCGTGGGAAGCGAAGGAACACTAGCGCTGTTCGTAGGCATAGAGTTGACCCTCGCGCCGCTGCCGGGCGCGACAAGTAGTCTGCTCGCCGAATTTCCGACTCTCGAAGGCGCCGTTACTGGCGCCGCCCACGCGAGGGCCGCCGAGGCGAGCGCCTGTGAGTTGCTCGATCGCACCTTTCTCGACGTCGCCCGCGAAGGCAGCGGCATCGCAACGAGCACGCGGACCGAAGCCGTGTTGCTCGCGGAAGTTGAAGGCGACGATTCGGCCGACGCTCGATCGCACGCGCACGCACTCGAGAACGCGTTCGTCGAGGCAGGCGCGTCGTCGGTGCGACTTGCGCTCGATGCGACTACCGAGCGCGCACTCTGGTCACTCCGCCACGCAGCAAGTCCGATTCTCTCACGCCTCGACCCCGAGCTCAAGTCGATGCAGTTCATCGAGGATAGCGCGGTGCCTCCGGAGCACATGGACGACTTTGTGCACGGTGTGCGGCGGGCGCTCGACACCGCTGGCGTACGCGGCGTGATCTTCGGACATGCGGGGGATGCCCACGTTCACGTCAACCCGCTCATCGACGTGCGCCTCAGCGATTGGCGCGCGCGGGTTGCGTGCTTACTCGAGGATGTGGTGACGCTCACCGCGTCGCTGGGCGGGACGCTGACCGGTGAGCACGGCGACGGCCGGTTGCGCACGCCGCTGCTCTCACGCGTGTGGTCCGCCGAGACCATCGCGCAATTTGCGCTGGTGAAACGCGCCTTCGATCCGTACGGATTGCTGAACCCCGGGGTGAAGGTCCCGCTCGACGGACAGCAAGCGCTCGGTCTCATCAAGTACGATCCTGCGCTCCCTCCACTGCCAAACGCTGCTCGCGCCGCGCTCGATCGCGTCGAGCGTGAACGACTGTACGCGGAGTCGCGTCTCGATCTCATCGGGATGAAGGACCAGGGACCCAGGTCGTCCTCGTAGCGCCGTGTCCTGAGTGAGTCGTGCGCGATCGTGGCCGTCGGGCGTAGCACGGCGTCACACGGCAAGTGACCACGCCATGTTGAACCGGATACAGCGGATGACGACGGATCGCTCCGGGCGGCGGGCAATGCCGATGGACACGCGAAATAGTACTTCGTGCTATCAACACCAGCAACGCTGGTCCACTGGTCCCGATGACACCCAAACCGCTAGTATTCCACCGCCAATCACTCACCGAACCGCGTCTCTCGGCCCGACCCATCCATGCCCGCCTACATTCACGCGCCTACCGTATCCGTTCTCGCGCGCCCTGCGTTCAGCGAACCTCCGCATCTTGGTGTCCAGTGGATCGGCGACTCCACTGATGGCGAGCGGCTAGCGGAGTTCGCGGGACGTCTCTGCTATATGAGCCAGCGCAATCCGGCGGGCCGCTCGACGCGCGACTACCTCGAGAACATCAAGAAGCAGGGACACGGCAGCGTACTGGAGCATGCAAACTGGTCATTGCTCTTCGAGGGAGTGAGTCGCTCGCTGACGCACGAGCTGGTTCGCCACCGCGCCGGATTTGCGTACTCACAGCTGTCACAGCGGTACGTGGACGAGTCAGAGGCAAGCTTCGTTGTGCCGCCCGCGATCATCGGCGACACGATGCTCGAGACCGCATGGCGCGAGCAGATGGAGGGGGCGCAGCGGAGCTACGTGTCGCTCGTGGAGCAGCTGATGGGCCGATACGCCTGGGTGGCAGACAAGGTTCACCGACGGAAAATGGCGCGCGAGGCGGCGAGAGGCGTTCTTCCCAACTCGACGGAAACCAAGATTGTGGCGACGGGCAACGCTCGCGCTTGGCGGACGATGCTCGAACTCCGGGCGAGCGAGGGCGCTGAGTTGGAAATTCGCCGGCTGGCAGTGGCGGTGCTGCGGTCGTTGGTCATCGAGGCGCCGGCACTCTTTTCCGATTTCGAGCTCTATACCGCCGCCGACCGAGCCGAGGCGGCGCGCGTGATGTACCACAAGGTGTGAGGCGCTGCGGGCCACGAGTTGAAGAACATTCGCGCAAATGCATTGCGCGATGTTTTCGTGGTTCTTATTTTGCGCGCACGCCGGATGCGGAGCTGTAATGCATCGACGTGGCAAGAGAGTTCGCGATGGTGAGTCGAGATCGGCAACCAAACGTCGATGCTGTGTCTCCCGGCGACGAGAGTGAGATGACGCGAATCGGATTCGCCTACAACCAAAAGCCGGACGAGGACGAGGCGCGGCCCGGAGATGAAGAGCCGCGCCCGGAAGAGGAGCCTCCCAGTAAACGCCGAGGCCAGCGGCGCCGGGGCATTGCGTCAGCACGGATCGCTGGAGCGATCGAACCGCCCTCGGACGCGGCGCGCGCAACAGAAAAAGATGATGAGTTCGCCGAGTGGGATAGCGCGGGAACAATCGAGGCTGTTGAGCGAGCCCTTTCCCACTTCGGAGACGTGATTCGGTTGGAGGCGAGCGCGGACTTTCCGGAGCGCCTGCGCGCTGAACGCCCCGACATCGTGTTCAACATGGCGGAAGGTCTTCGTGGCGTAAGCCGCGAGGCGCACGTCCCAGCGATCTGCGAGTTCTACGGTATTCCGTACACGGGATCCGATCCGCTCACGTTGTCGATGTGCTTGGACAAAGCGCGCACTAAGGAGTGCCTGGCGTATCACGGCGTCCCAACCGCCCCGTTTCACGTTGTGCGGGACTCGACGCGCCGAGTGCCAAGTACCGAGTCTCACGCGCCGAGTCCCGCGTTCCCTGTCTTTGTGAAACCGATTCACGAGGGGTCATCCAAAGGCATCACCGAGCGGAACTACTGCCGAAACGCCACCGAGATGGACGAGCAGGTGAGATACTTGCTCGAGCGCTATCAGCAACCTGTGTTGGTCGAGCAATATCTCCCGGGAGCGGAATTCACCTGCGCAGTGTTGGGCAACGGGTATGACGCGTGCGTGTTGCCAATCGTCGGGATGAAGTTCGACGTGCTACCTCATGGCGCATTGCCGGTATATGGGTTCGAAGCGAAATGGCTCTGGGATCAGCCGGAGCAACCGTTGGAGATCTTTGAGTGCCCCGCGCGGATTGACGAGGCGTTGCGACGCTCGATCGAACAGGTCGCGCTCGACGCCTACCGCGTGCTCGGCTGTCGTGACTGGTCGCGAATTGACGTGCGACTCGACGCGACAGACGTGCCCAACGTCGTGGAAGTGAATCCCCTTCCCGGGATCCTCCCCGATCCGGCGGACAACTCGTGCTTTCCCAAGGCGGCCCGCGCGGCCGGATTGAGCTACGACAGGCTCATTCAAGCGTGCGTGAGGCATGCCGCGGAACGGCAGGGCGTCTCCCTGCCAAGCAATGCCGGACGTCGGCGCCACTCTGGCGCCGCCCGTGCGGTCGCGTCGGGCTGACAACGCGTGCACGACTACGAGGCAAAGGCCGGCGACACGCGTCACGCGGACGCGGCGCGCTCGGCTCGCTGCCGTCACCGCGTTTGATGCCTACCACGAGTTGGAGGTGCGCATGAAAATCGCGTTGTTATTCGATGGACCGTCCGCGCTCGGCAAAGCGGCAGACCTCTCCATTCTCGAGACGCTGGAAGCAATCGAGACGGTGTTGCTGGGCGCACGACATCAGATCACGCGCATCGCCGCGCAACCCGATGGTCGATGGGTCGAACGCATGCGACGCGGCAAGTACGACCTCGTGTTTAACATGTGCGAGGGACTCGACGGCGTTGCCGCACTCGAACCGTCGGTGATCTCGGCGCTGGAAGTGCTCGGCGTCCCCTTCACGGGCAGTTCATCGTGGACCGCCGCGCTCTGCCTGCGGAAGCACGTGGTCAACTCCTTCCTCGAGCGCGCCGGACTGCCCGTGCCTCCCTTCGGCATGATCCGCCGCGGCGCGCCGCTCCCCACGGTCGGGTTCCCCGCGATTTGCAAACCGTCCGCCGAGGACGCGTCCATCGGCGTCGAACAGCGGTCGGTTGTGCGCACCACGCGCGCACTCGCCTCGCGCGTGGCCGCGATGCACGAGCGGTGGAACGAGATTCTCGTCCAACGCTACATCGACGGTCGCGAAGTGAACGTCGGTATTGTGGCCAACAGCGCACTACCCGTCGCCGAGATCATGTTCGACGGTCTGCCTAAGAAGATGTGGCGCATCGTCTCGTACCGCTCCAAGTGGATCGCCGGCAGCGACGAGGACCTCGGAACAGTTCCCGTGTGCCCGGCCGACTTGACCGAGATGCTGACCGAGGAGATCAAGCAACTCGCGCTCGCCGCGTGGCGACTGGTCGGCGGCACGGGCTACGGACGCGTGGATCTGCGCATCGACAGCGCAGGACGCCCGTGGATTCTCGAAGTGAATGCCAACCCAGACATCGCGCCAGACGCTGGGCTCGCTCGCATGGCCAACGCTGCGGGAGTGGATTTCGCCGCGCTCATTCTCACGGTCTGCGACGAAGCACTCGACCGGCACGACACCTCGGTCGACGAACGGTGGGCGCTCGCTAGACAGCTGTCGGGTATCGCCGACGACGGCGACCCCGCCGCATTGCAGCTCCTCGCGGTCGGCGAGCGTTAGCGCGTGGACCTTCCTCGAGGTACGTGGGACTCGTTGCTCCGGACCGGGCTGATGACTCACGCCAGGTCCTGGGTAACGAGTCCCCGTGTCCTCGCGACTCTTTCCTCGGCGCCTTCACCCCGGAATCCGAGTCGCTCAGTTCCCTTCCGCGTTCGCACATTGTCCGGCGCCGATCGCCCGTCGATCCTGCGCCCTTCCATCCTCGCGGCGCCCCCCTCCTCTCAGAGGTCGATCGAAGGCTTCCCGAACCGCACGTTCGCACCCTCAACCTCGAACTTTCGACCCAATGATCCGCGTCGCCTGACGGATCACATGACTTCAGGATTTCCATACGCTCGCCATCACGGCGGGGAGCCCAGTCACCATGAGTGAGTGGCAAAGAATTCTTAGAGAAGAAAGCATAGCCACCTTGGATCAGCTGGCTGAAAAATTCGGCCGCGATGTCATCGATGTCGAGGGGCTGAAGCCAGCGTTCGACAACTTCCAGATGAGGATCACGCCCAGCGCGCTCGAGCAGATCACTGCCGTCGGCGACCCCATGTGGAACCAGTACGTTCCAACGGTGCAGGAGCTCGACATTCAAGACGGCATCATCGACTCGCTCGATGAAGATGCCGACTCGCCGGTACCGAACATCACACACCGGTATCCCGATCGTGTCCTGTTTCTCGTGAGCCCTGTGTGCGCGTCGTACTGTCGCTTCTGCACCAGGCGCCGTAAGGTGGGCGATCCGGAAAAAATCCCGCTCAACCAGTACGACTCGGCCTTCGCCTACATCCGAGAACATCCAGAAATTCGCGACATCATCATGAGCGGCGGCGATCCCATGATGCTGTCCGATCGCAGGCTCGAGTACCTGTTCGAGAACCTGCGAGCCATTCCGCACGTCGAGATCATCCGCATCGGCAGCCGCATCACATCGCATCTGCCCGAGCGCATCACTCCAGAGTTCTGCGAGATGGTGAAGAAGTACCATCCGGTGTACATGAACACGCACTTCAATCATCCGCGCGAACTCACACCAAAGGTCGTCGAAGCACTCGGACGACTGGCCGACGCCGGTATTCCCCTCGGCTGCCAGACGGTGCTGCTGCGCGGCGTCAATGATGATCCGCTTGTGATGAAGGAGTTGATGCAGAAGCTGCTCATGGCGCGCGTGCGACCGTACTACATCTACATGGCCGATCAGGTCGCCGGCGGTGAACACTTCCGCACCACGGTGCAGAAAGGATTGGAGATCGTGAAGGCGCTCCGCGGGTGGACCTCCGGACTCGCGGTGCCGCACTTCGTGATCGACTCGCCCGGAGGCGGTGGGAAAGTGCCGCTCCTTCCCGAGTACGTGGAAGAGATCAACGATGACGAAGTCGTGTTCCGGAACTATGAGGGACAGCGCTTCGTCTACAAGCAGCCGCACATCCCCGTTCCCGCGGCCGCCTGCGGGGAGTTCGATTCACCGGACATCGTGCCGATCGAGATCGGCAAGACGCCGCGCCGGAAGCACGCCGCACGGCGCAGGAAATCGGCGAACGAGTAACGCCGCGCGGCGCCGCGCGCGACACCAAACGGGTTGCAACGACACCGCTATCGATCAGGCGTGCTGCACGTTCCGTGGCACCACGATCGATGGCGGTGTTGTTTTTCGCCCAACGCTCACCCTACGCTTCCACCAGCTCTTCGGGTTTCGCGGATTCGGCGACGATGCGCTGAGCTGCCTCGGCCGGGACCTCCTCGTACCCACGGAAGCGAGTCGTGAAGGTCGCATATCCGTGCGTGAGTGAGTTGAGATGCGTCGCATACAGGTGCATCTCGGCACGCGGCACAACCGCCCGCACCACTGTCCCGGAACCATCGGACGAAGGCTGCGAGCCAAGGATCTGCCCCCGGCGTGACGAGATGTCCCCCATCACATCACCCAGGAAATCGTCCGGCGTTCGAACTTCCACCTCCTCGTGTGGCTCGAGCAGCACCGGCCTGCACTTGGATGCCACGGCGCGAAACGCCAAGATACCCGCCATCTTGAATGACATCTCGTTCGAGTCCACCGAGTGATACGAGCCGTCGAAACACTCTACCTTGAAGTCGACCATCGGATGCCCCGCCAACACCCCGCGAGCCGCGGCTTCCTGTATCCCTTTGTCCACGGCCGGCACGAACTTCGAGGGTATAGCGCCACCCACAATCTGGTCCTCGAACACGTACCCCTCTCCTCGCGGCAGAGGAACCATCCGCACCCAGCAATCACCAAACTGCCCACGCCCGCCCGTCTGCTTCTTATGGCGTCCCTGTCCTTCACCTCGCGCCTTGATCGTCTCGCGATAGGCGATCCTTGGCTTGGTGAGTTCGGCGGTCACTCCGAATTTCCGCTTCAGCTTGGCCAGTGACACCTCCAGGTGCCTCTCGCCCATTCCGGTCACAAGCGTCTCGTGGGTCTCAGGATCGTAGTGTGTGCCGAACGTAGGATCCTCGTCGTGGAGGCGGTGCAAACCCTGCTGCACCTTCTCTTCGTCCCCTCGCGCGGCCGCGTGCACAGCGAATGTGACTAACGGTTCAGGAAGGCGGATGTCCGGAAGCCGAACGGGATAGTCCCTGGTCGAAAGCGTGTCATTGGTGTGTGTGTTCTTGAGCTTGGCCACGCATCCGATGTCCCCCGCGTGAAGGCGCGGCACTTCCGTTCGATCTTTCCCCTGTGACACGCTTAGATGCCCGAGCTTCTCAGCGATGTTGCGCGTGGCGTTGTAGACCTCCTGCCCGTTCGTCACCAGACCCGAGAACGTGCGGAAGAACGACACGTCACCCACGTGTGGCTCGGTCATCGTCTTGAAGACCACCGCGCTGAAGGGCTGATCATCCCGCGCGTGAATCTCCACCGTGTGATCGCCCACCGCGCCTGTGAACGCGTGGAGCTCCTCCATGTCATAGGCGGACGGCATGAGCTCCACGATCTTCGTGAGGAGCGCGCGCGTACCGTACGTCAGCTCGCCCGATACGCAGAAGAGCGGAAAGAGGTCGCCGCGCTTCATGCCTTCTTTCATCGCCGCGATGGCCTCGTCGCGCGTGATCTCCTGACCTTCGAGGTAGCGCTCGAGCATCGAGTCATCCGTGGCGGCGATGCTCTCGATCAGCTCCTGGTAGTAGCGGTCAAACTGCGCCTGATTCTCCGTCGGAACATCCACCTCGTCGTATTCTCCTGCCTTCGTTCCCTTCCTATACAGATGCGCTTTCCGCGAAAATAGGTTGATAATCGCGTGGAACGCGCTGCCCTCACCAACTGGGATTTCGACCGGAATCACCTTGCTTGTCAATCGAGTCTTGATCGATTGGTACGCGCGGTCGAAGCTCGCGTTGTCCTTGTCCAACATCGAGACCACGAACAGCACTGGATCCTTTCGCGCGACCGCCTGGCGAAACATCTTCTCCGTGCCAACTTCCACACCCGCGGTCGCGCTGACTACTACCAGTGCGCCGTCGGCCGCCGCGAGCGCTGCAAGTGCGTCTCCATAGAAGTCCAGATAGCCGGGCGCGTCGATCAGGTTGATTTTGGCATCCATCCATTCGGCGCACGCGCATCCAAGATTGATCGAGAACTTGCGTTCGATCTCCTCGGGAGCAAAGTCGGTGAGCGCCGTGCCGTCGCGAACCGCTCCGTGCCGCTTGCTCGCTCCGGAAACAAAAGCGAGCGCGTCGACCAGGGTGGTCTTCCCGCTCGCACCATGTCCGACGACGGCCACATTGCGGATCTCCGCGCTGATGTACTCCCGCATAGTGGGCTCCTCCGCTACGACGGCCTCCTCCTCCGCGTCGGCGACGCCGGGAGTGGCCCGTGTTGGTGGCACCGGGATTGGCCCGGCGGCGATCATGCCATCTGCGCTATCCTAGCCCCGGGTGAGGGGGTGGAGCAAGGGAGCCGGCGCGGTTATAGAACGCCGATGCGCGGTGCCCGATCCAGGAGCGTGCGCAGCTCGGCAATGGTGGCTTCGACCAGTCGAAATTCCGATGGAGCTGCGATAGCGCGCGGCGATTCACGGGCGTCACCGATGCAGCTGAACAACACCGCCTCGCCCCCCTGCGGCGTGAAGGTGCGACCGGCGCTCCATAGCCTGCCGGCCTCGTCCGCGAAGAGGCGTTCGACTCCAGACGACCGGCGAACTTGTCGACGACCTCCATCCATAGAACCCGCCATGGTTCACCTCCCGCCACTACCCTGCGACGCCGCGAGGTTTGCGTCAAGAGAATCGGTCCGATTCCCGTCGCCAGTGGATAACGACCGCAAACAAAACGGGGTCGCCCCGAAGGACGACCCCGGCCGCGCGCGGCGGCCATTAGTCTGACGTGAGAAGTGCGTTAGTCGCCCTCGTATTCGTAGGTCAGTCCATCCGCTTCTCGGAATACATCGAGCAGTCCATCCAACCGGCCCAGTGCACCCCTCGCCGGCTCCGTCACCGGGTCGAGCGTGATGCTGATTGCCCGCCAGGCGCCCTCGGGCCAGTCAGGCATCGAGAGTCCAGCGACGAGCCGTTGCAGCGCCGCCCCGCACTGAGCGAGAACCAGATGCGAGACACTTCGCAACACCTCGAGTGGAATGTTCAGGTCGCGCGTCATGAGCTCGCCGGTTGTCTCATCGCGCCAAGCCGTATCGCCAACAGCCCCACGCTCGGGCCACACCCCGAGGTGGCGGAATGCCGCTGAGCCGTCGTCCGCCGTTCGACGGCTTTCCATCGCCGCCGCGATCGCCAGTGCCAGCGACTCCGTCCGCGGGACGCCGTACAATGTCACGACGTCACGTTCCCGACGCTCTGGAGACATCTGCGCCGGAACAGAGTCAACTCGCGCCAACACAGGCGTCGAGTCAGAGCATTCCTCTAGCATTACGAGGAAGTCCATCGTCCCTCCGTGAGGGTGAGACGCCAGGTGGATGCGCACACGCACCGATGCACCCGCCAGTCGACCACTCGGTAAAGCCTTGAAGCAAGAGCGGGGCCGCACGCCACACCCGCCCTCGATAATCACCCAACGTCGTGCGCGCACGAAAGTTCCGCTCGAATAACGTACAGCGCAGTAACGAACGTCACGCGTACCCTGTTTCAATCGAGCGACACCGGTGTTGCGGTTCGCGACGGATGCCGCGTTACGCCTCACGAATCACCTCCGCGCCGAGTCGAGCACCCGCCGCCAACGCGAGAGCGAACGTCGCGTACACGACGAGTGTTTCAGCAGTCGAGAACATGCGCTCGAATCCCGGAGCAAACGCCGGCGGCAACAGTCGCTGATCGATAGCGTACACGATTGCCGTGAACCCAACGGCCGCTGCGACGAGTCGTCCGCCGCGCAGACGACCCGCGATGAGCATGAACACAATCGACCAGACTACGATCGCTGTGAGATGGATCACCAACGCTACCACCGTGATGGCAGGGTCGAAGCCGTCGAGCAGAAGTGCGCGTGTCCCGAACGACCCATAAGCGATGGCGTTCACCGGCCGCAGCCAAGCGCGGTGCGCATGACCGAGTCCGATTAACGCGCCAGCAGTCGCCGCAGCAGCGACGACTCCCGTCCACACACCTTGCTGCACACGGTCGCGAAGCACGGCGAAAGAAAGACACGCTCATCACCTGGTTCAAGGGGGACTTCTTGGTTTTGGAGTGACACGACGCTATATGTAAGTCCTATGGCCGAGCACGCGAATGGCATTCCATCCGTCTTGGTAGTCGAAGACGACCGCGACCTGCTGTCAGTTCTGCAGCGGATCCTCGGTGGTGAAGGCTTCGACGTGCGAAGCGCACAGGACGGGGAGGCAGGCATATTGGAAGCACTGGATCACGCTCCCGATCTGGTGATCCTCGACATCGGACTACCGCACAAGAACGGCGTGGAGGTTGCGCGCGAGCTTCGCGCGAGAGGGTTCCGCGCGCCGATGCTGATGCTCACGGCTCGCAACTCGCTCTCTGACAAAGTGAGCGGTTTGGACGCTGGCGCCGATGACTATCTCCCCAAGCCGTTTGAATTCGCCGAGCTGCTCGCGCGCGTAAAGGCCTTGTTGCGCCGGTCGGTGCTCACCGCCGCGAGCGCCGTGATGCGCGTCCGCGATCTCGCACTCGACCCGATCTCGCGCCGCGTCGAGCGTGCCGGCAAAGAGATCGAGCTGACCCAGAAGGAATACGCGCTGCTCGAGTACCTCATGCGCAATGCGGGTCGCGTGGTGTCGCGCCAGATGATCAGCGAGCACGTGTGGAAGCAGCAAGTGGACCCGCTCACCAACGTGGTGGACGTATACATCAATTACTTGCGTAAAAAGCTCGAGGAGGACCGAGATCATCCCCTCATCCACACCGTGCGCGGCAGCGGATACGTGCTCAAGGACGACGAATCACCCGCCGCCCAACAGGGGTAATCCGGCCCCCGATGGAGCTTCTTGAGCGGTACCTAGCCGCACCAACTTTCGAGCAGTTCGTCGCCGGGGCCAAGAAAAACCAGGAGCTGTGGCGCGGCATTTACCGGCTCGCACACATTCCGGCCGAGATCGTCGAGCGCGTGAATGCGCTGTCGGCGCAGCACCACCTGCTCATTCTGGTCGAAGATTGGTGCGGTGACGCGGTCAACATCGTGCCGCCGATCATGCGCCTCGTCGAGCTGACCTCGAAACTCGACGTGCGATTGCTCGCCCGCGACGAAAACCCCGACCTCATGGACACGCATCTCACGAACGGCTCGCGCTCCATCCCAGCCGTGATGGTCCTCGACAATCAGTTCAATGAGTGCGGCTGGTGGGGGCCGCGCCCAACTGAACTTCAGAGCTGGGTAATGCGCGTCGGCATGCAGATGCCGAGCAAGGAGCGATACCACGAAATTCGATCCTGGTACGCGCACGACCATGCCCGCACCACTCTCGCCGAAGTGGCCGCCCTCATCGAACGATGCAGCCACGACAACACGGCGCCGGCACCACAGCCCAGTGCCTCTACTCGCCAATCCACGTAGTCCCCGTCCCTTCCCTCTTCCCTTCGTTCGCTCACTGATACCCTTTCGCCTGCAGCCGAAACAACTCCGCATACAACCCGGCCTTCGCCAGCAACTCACCATGCGAGCCGTCTTCCACCACCTCGCCATGCTGGAACACAATGATGCGGTCGGCCATCCGAACGGTGGAAAAACGGTGCGAAATGAGCACGGCCATGCGACCCGCAACAAGCTCGGAGAATCGTAGAAACACCTCGTACTCCGCCCGTGCATCGAGCGCAGCGGTCGGCTCGTCGAGAATGAGCACCTGCGCGTCACGCATGTAGGCTCGCGCCAGCGCGACCTTCTGCCACTCTCCGCCCGACAGATCCACGCCCCCCTCGAACCGACGTCCGAGCATTTGCCGATAGCCGGCTGGAAAACGCGGAAGCAGTAGAGACGCCAGTGATTGATCCGCGGCCGCCGTCAACACTTCCGGCACCGGCTCGTCGTGATTGCTATTCGAGGTGGGTTTGTTCACGGTTGCCGGACTGCTCTCAAACGACCACTCCGGCGGCACTGCCTCGATGAGTACGTCGTCCTCCCCCGCCCGCTTCAAATAGTCACGCACTTGGTCGATATGCCCAACGCCGATGTTCTCGTCGAACCGCATATCGAAGCGTACGAAGTCCTGAAAGATGACGCCGATGGCGCGCCGAACAGACGCCAGGTCGTAGTCGCGAAGATCCACCCCGTCCAACAAGATCCTCCCTTCCGTCGGATCGTACAGCCGAGTCAACAACTTCGTTACCGTGGTCTTGCCAGCGCCATTCTCGCCCACGAACGCGATCCGTTCGCCAGGTCGAAGTTGAAAAGTGACGTGCCGAACTGCCCACCGATCGCTATCCGGGTACTGGAATCCCACATCCTCGAATAGAAAGCCATCCTGAATGCGCTCAGGCACCGGGCACGCTCCAGGACGCGATGCAATCGTCGGCCGCATGTCGAAGAAATCAAACATGTCCTTCAGGTACAGACTCTGTTCGTAGATATCGCTCGCCGTGATCAGCACTCGCTGGATGATGTCTCGACTGCGGGCGAACGATGCCGCTAGGAAAGTGAGGGTACCGATCGAGATGACACCGGCTACGGCGCGGAGAAGAATGATGACGTACGCACCATAGTAGCCCAGCATGCCGACAACGGAGAGCGCCGTGCTGACGATTCCTTTCCGGATCGAGAGCCGCTTGTTCTCCTCGTAGAACCGGTCCGCCAAGGTGCGGTAGCGATCAGTGAGCCACTCTGCGAGCCCGAACATCTGCACTTCCTTGGCGTTCTTATCGCTCGCCGCGAGATAGCGCAGATAATCGAGCTGGCGCCGCTCCGGCGTCCAGCGATAGAGCAGCGAGTACTCGAGCGACGCGTAGTGCGTCTCGCCAAGGAACGACGGCAGCACCGCCGCGACGAGTAGTAGCAAGAGCCACGGATTGAAGACCAGGAGTGCCGTCCCCAACGACGCCAACGTCAGCATGTCCTGCGACATAGTCAGCAGTTCCGACAAGAGCCCGATGCGACCCACCGTCTGCCGTCGCGCGCGCTCCAGTTGGTCATAGAACGCCGGATCCTCGAACTGCTGCAGGTCGAGCGTGGCAGCATGCTCCATCAGTCGCACACTGGTGTGATTCGAGAACAGATCTCCCAGCAAGCTCTCGATCAATGCCGACGCGCGAGCCAGAACTTCGCCAGCGACGACGATCGCCACCTCGATCGCAACCAACCGCCAGAGCATGGGCAGATGCGAGGGGTCGCGGCGCAGGGCGATCACCGCATCGATGATCAGTTTGCCGATCCAGAGCGTGGAGACAGGAATGAATGCCCGCGCGATCCGCAGCAGCGCCATCGTAGTGGTGAAGCCACGATGAGTGTTCCATACCATGCGCAGCAGGGGCGGGACGTAGCGCAACGCCACGATGCGCTGCCGCCAGGTGGGATGCGCGGTCAGATCAGGTGGACGAAGACGGGCTGAAGACGGCATTGCCGGAAAGTTAACGCAGCCACTCGAGGCGGTGGGTTGCAGAGCACGTCGTGCCACACGTTAACGTCGGCCGCCCATGCCTCGTCCATCAAACGGTATGCGCACTCCACGCCTGTTACTCGCCGCGCTCGCGCTGGCCGCTTGCTCGTCCAACGCGTCGCGCACCGCCATGCCGGCCGCCACGGCGGCGCCCGCACAGGTTCTCCCATCGGCGGAAGATGTCGCGATCCGCGAGCAAACCGCCGATCAACAGATCCGCCAAGCCCTCGCCCGCCTGACATTCGGCGCCCGGCCGGGTGACGTTGAACAAGTCCGCACGGTCGGTGTGGACCGGTGGATCGCCACGCAACTCGATCCGGCACGGATCGATGACCGCGCTGATGAGCGAGTGCTCACGGAGTTTCCGACGCTCGCCATGAGCTCCGCCGACCTCATCCGAGACTATCCGCCCCCGCAACCCAAACACGATCGTGACTCACTCGACTTGCGTCGGATCCGCAGCCGCGCGCAACGCGTCGTGCTCGAGCTTCAAATCGCGAAAGTTGCACGCGCGGTGAACAGTGACCGCCAGCTTCAAGAAGTCATGGTCGATTTCTGGGACAACCACTTCAACATCTTCGCCGGCAAGGGCGTTCCAGAGCGCTACATGCTCGCATCCTTCGAGCGCGATGCGATTCGCCCAAACGCGCTCGGCCGATTCCGCGATCTGCTCGGCACCGTGGCGAAGAGTCCGGCGATGCTCTTCTACCTCGACAACTGGGAGAGCACCGTGGAGGCCGGCCGGCCCGCTTTCAATACGGCGACCGCCATGCGGGCGCGGCGCGCGTCCGCGTACCGGCTCGCACCGGCGCCCCGCCGCCTCGGGCTGAATGAAAACTATGGTCGGGAACTGCTCGAGCTTCACACGTTAGGCGTGGATGGCGGATATACGCAAGCCGACGTGATCGCCGCCGCCCGCGCGTTCACCGGCTGGACCATCGACAAGCCGCGGCAGTTAGGCAGTTTCGTATTCCGGCCGGCCATGCACGATGCCGGCGAAAAAGTATTCCTCGGCCACTCGCTGCACGCCGGCCGCGGTATCCAGGACGGGGAGGATGTGCTCGACATCATCGCCAGGAGTCCCGCCACCGCGCACTTCATCGCGACCAAACTCGCGCGCCGATTCGTGAGCGATTCACCCCCGCCGGCGCTCGTGGATCGCGCCGCGGCAACGTTTGCCCGCACCGACGGCGACATTCGCGAAACACTCCGCACGATTTTCACGTCACCTGAGTTCTTCTCGCGCGCGGCCTACAAGGTGAAGGTCAAGTCGCCGTTCGAGCTCGTAGTGAGCGCGTTGCGTGCCGTGTGTGCGAACCCCGATTCCACGGCTCGCACGGCGCAGATCGTCGCTCGACTCGGCGAGCCGCTCTATATGCATCGCGACCCAAATGGCTATCCCGAAACGGGCGACGCGTGGATCAATACCGGGTCAATCCTTAGCCGGATCAACTTCGGCCTCCTGCTCGCTGCAGGCCGCGTCCCCGGGGTGTCGTTGTCGTCGTGGGAACATCGTCAAGGTCTCGACACGCTGTCGCGCGATGCCCAAGTGGATGGTGTGATCAATGCGATTCTGGGAGGCGAAGCATCGCCCGACTCACGACTTTTGCTCCAGTCCGGAGTAAATCCGTTGCTGCGCGACGCCCCGGATTCCGCCGCAGGTGCGCCGATGACCGTGCCCGGGCTCGAGCAGCTTGTGGGCCTCGCTCTTGGCGCCCCAGAATTTCAGAGGCGATAAGCCCTCAGGAGACAACACCATGCGGAGACGAGTATTCATGAAGTCGGGCGCCCTGGCGCTCGTGACCATGGGTCTGAGCCCGTCGTTCCTCAAGCGCGCCGTGTACGCGCAGGGGCTCTCTCGCGCTGCACTCAAGGACAAAGTGCTCATCTGCCTCTTCCAGCGCGGCGCCGCGGATGCCCTCAACGTGGTCGTGCCCCACGGTGAGACCGAGTACTATCGGCTCCGTCCAAACATAGCCATCCCCGCGCCGTCGATCCTTACAGCAGGTCCGGCCGGAGTCCGAGGCGGCGCCCCAGGCGCCATCGAACTCGATGGCTTCTTTGGTCTGCATCCCTCGCTCGCGCCGTTCAAGAATCTGTGGGATCACGGCCTCCTCGCGCCCATCGTCGCTGTCGGAAGTCCGAGCGCCACCCGATCACACTTTGATGCCCAGGACTTCATGGAAACGGGTACCCCCGACGTGCGGTCCACGAGCGATGGTTGGCTCAATCGGTATCTGGCTGTGAAGGGCACCTGCACACAATGCGACGCTCAACGGTCGCCGTTCGAGGCCGTTGCTTTATCCCAGCAAACACCACGAATTCTCGAAGGGCCCGCTCCAACAGTCGCTATGGCCAGTCTCGCTGATTTTAGCATCCGCGCCACAGGGACCGACGTTCAGCGACTCGAGGCGCTCTACCGCACTGGGAACGCAGACCTCATTCACGGCGCCGGCACGGAGACCTTCGAAGCCGTGAAGATGCTCCAATCCGCAAATCCGCAGCGCTACGCGCCAGAGAATGGCGCGGAATACCCCAGATCCCCGTTCGGGCGCAGCCTGCTCCAGATCGCGCAGCTCATCAAAGCCGACGTGGGTTTGGAAATCGCGTTCGCGGACATCGGTGGTTGGGACACCCATGTAAACGAAGGGAGCGTAAGTGGCCCGCTCGCTTCACGGCTGGGAGAATTCTCGCAAGCGATCGCCGCCCTCGTCATCGACCTGGGTGACCGAATGGATGACGTCGTGATACTCACGATGTCCGAATTCGGGCGCATGGCCAAGCAAAATGGAAACGGCGGCACCGATCACGGGCACGCCGGCGCGATGTTCGTGATCGGCGGACACGTGCGCGGACACAAAGTGCACGGGCGGTGGCCCGGCCTTGCGCCCGAGCAGCTTTACGAGGGACGAGACCTCGCGCTCACGACGGATTTTCGCAGCGTATTCAATGAGATCGTGATGACACAACTCGGTGCGGTGGGCACCGACAAAGTGTTCCCGGGCTTCGAGGCGCGTACGGAAGATCGTCTCTCGCTGTTATAGGGACGGTATGGCAACCCGCGGCAGCCTCAGAAGTGAAAGATCTGCCTGATCGCACCGATGATGCGGGCACCGAACGAGGGGCCGACGTGGTCCGGGCAGAACATCGTGGGCTCGGTACCGGCCTTGAACCATTCGACCTGTGTCTCCGGACACCAGGACGTTGCGAGCAGTCCGTTGTCGGCATCGATGACGCGCGACACGAGTCCAGCTGGCGGCAACCACGCTGTGTCACGCGCTCCCTGCGGCCATCCTCGGTCGTAGAATTCGGCCCACGCAGGCGCTGCCAGCCTCCCACCAGTCGCGTCGGTTCCGAGCGTACGCGGCGTGTCAAAGCCGAACCACACGCCCGCGACTAACGACGGCGTATAGCCTACAAACCAGACATCGGCGCCGTTATTCGTGGTTCCGGTCTTCCCCGCAATCGGCCCGCGTGCGCCGAGCATGCGCACCTCGTGTCCCGTCCCCTGATCCACGACGGATCGGAGCATCGACGTGAGCTGGAACACATCCCGCGAATCGACGGCAGGAACCGGCGGCGCTGGAGTGCTCGACCACAACTCCTTTCCGCCGGTTCCGACGATACGGCGCACGAGGCGCGGCGTGATACGGTCTCCGCCGTTCGCGAACGGCGCGTACGCCGCCACCAACTCGAGTGGCGTCACCTCCAGCGCGCCGAGCGAGATCGACGGCAGCGGCGCGAGTGGACTGGTGATGCCGCTCGCATGCGCGAGCGATACGATGCGGCGTTCGCCCACCGAATGCCCGAAACGGACCGCCGCCACATTCGACGATCGTTCGATGGCGTGACGCATGGTGATGCGGCCGCTGTATTCGTTGCCGAAGTTAGCCGGGGTCCACACCCGCCCTTCCTGCTGCACTTCCACCGGCTCATCGTCCACGAGCGATGCCGGCGTGTACCCGGCGCCTAACGCCGCGGCGTACACGAACGGCTTGAACGCGGAGCCCGGCTGCCGGCGCGCGGCGACGGCGCGGTTAAACGCGCCCGGTTCGTACCGCCGGCCGCCCACCATGGCGCGGATGTCGCCCGTGCGCGGATCGAGTGCCACCAACGCACCCTCAACTTGCTCATTAGCGGATTCGCTGCCGTAGCGCACCTCGCGATCGATCGCTGCGGCCTGATCGCGCACGGCCCGCTCAGCAGCGTTCTGCGCGCGTATGTCGATGGTCGTGTAAATCGTGACGTCGCCATCCTGATCGGCGTGCGGCCCAAGTGCCGAATCCATGAGTGCACGTGCCGCGCCGATCACCCAGGAGGTGGTGGTCGTTGGCCGCCAGTCGTCGACCTCAACGTCCACTGGGTCACGCGACGCTGCCGCCGCGCGCGCGCGGCTGATGTATCCCTCGCGCGCCATCAGCGAAAGCACCAGATCGCGCCGTTCTCGCGCCCTCTCCGGATCGTGACGCGGCGTGTAGACCGACGGCCCCTTGGGAAGGGCCGCAAGCATCGCACCCTGCGCCAGCGTGAGGCGTGACACCGGTTTGCCAAAGAGATCGCGACTCGCTGCTTCCACGCCGTACGTGCCGTTACCCAAGTAAATCACGTTCAGGTACAACGCGAGAATCTCATCCTTGCTCAAGTTCCGCTCCAACAACCGCGCGACGCGGAGATCCAGGAGCTTCCTGCTCAGCGTGCGCTCACCCAAGTGACCGTGCCCGAAGCTGTTACGTGCCACCTGCATCGTGATAGTGCTGAACCCCTCGCGCACGCCGAACGCCGTCACGTTCCGCGCAGTGGCCCGCAGCACGGCGCGCCAATCGAGGCCGTTATGGTGGTAGAACCGGCGATCCTCGGTTGCAATGAATGCGTCGCGGACGAAAGGCGGCACGCGCGAGAGCGGCACGTTCACTCGGCGCACATACTCGAGACGAGCGATCAAGCGGCCGGTGCGATCCAGCACGCGGCTCCCTTCTGGAGGCTGGTATGCCTGTATCACCTCCGGTGACGGGCATCCCTCGAATCCACACGTGTAAAGCCACGTATCGCCAAAAGCGATTGCGACCGTCGCGACTGTGAGAAAGGCGCACGCGAGGCGGTGCCGCCGGAGCCAGTGTCGATTCTCCTCTGACCGCCTCACCCGCCAGTTCGAGAGGAAGAACTGCCATCGTTGCTTCACATAGGACTCGATCTTCATAGATGCAGCACCGACGAGTGTGGCATGGTTCTGTGTTCATACTTCACTACGTCAAGCTGAAGCAGCGGTTTCCTGCCGACGCCTCGCTGGGGCTACACAACCGAGACGGCGGCGGCTATCCTTCGCGCGCCAACACAATTCGTGTCTCCCATGCATCCCGTGTTTCAGATCGCGTTCGTCGTAGTGACCGCACTCGGCGGAGGCCCCGTAATCGCGCGTCACCACCCGGCGCGGCACGGCACACGACCCTCCAACGAACTCGGCCGCATTCCGATCATCGAGTATCATGTGATCGGCGACGCCGATGCGCGCTGGACGGTGGCCCGCGATCATTTCCGCAAGCAACTCGAGCTCCTCTATGAGAGGGGCTACCGCCCGATCACGGTTGCCGAGCTGGTGGATCGAAGGATCAACCTGCCTCCTGGCATGTCACCTGTTGTATTCACGTTCGACGATGCCTCTCCCTCACAGTTCAGTTTCGTGGAGCGCGACGGAAAGCTCGTCGTGGACTCGAACAGTGCCATTGGCATCTGGCTCGAATTCCATCGTGCGCACCCCGATTGGGCGAACAAAGCGACGTTCTGTATGCTGCCTGGAGCGGCGGCTGGGCACGCGTTCTTCGGGGAGCACGGTATCGACGGCCAACAAACCATCTGGCGGTTTCGCAAGGTGCGCTTTTTGGCCGATCAGGGATTTGAGCTCTGCGACCACACGCTCTGGCACGCGAACCTGGCCAAGTATTCCGATGAGACGGTACAGGAGCAAATCGCGAGAGGCGCGCTGGCCATCGATTCCGCAGTACCCGGATATCGCGTGCGCACCTTCGCGCTTCCGTTAGGGATCTGGCCACGCAATAGAGAGCTGGCGCGGGCTGGCTCGTGGCGCGATCCCAGCTCCGGGCGCGTGATTCGGTACCGATTCGACGCGATTCTCGAAGTGTCTGGCGGGCCGTCTCGCAGTCCGTTTGACCCGAAGTTCGACCCATTGCACTTGCCGAGGGTGGAGATCTTTGGCGACGCGCTCGAACGTTTACTCGATCAATTGGACAGGAGTGGCAGCCGGTACGTCGCCGGTCGCGCACCAAGTGTTCGAGGCGACGTCGGCAGCTCTCTGTCGCCGCCCGCGAGAAGCACGTCGGTCCGTCAGTGACCTCAGAAAAATTGTTTCGCTCTCTAATCAGCAGCCCGTCCCACAAAATGAGGCGGGCTGCCGTGTTTTTTGACAGTGTCACGAATCGGACGCCTCGAGGGGCCAGCTAGCGAGCGTCTCGCGAACTTTGTCCTAAAATGACCCCTTGTTGTCCTAAAACTGTGCTTGCACGGACCGATACTCGAAAGCAAGTTGGGCGTCATTCTTGGCAGAACGACCGACACATTCGGAGGCAGTACATGGGACGCTCCAACGTGAAGCTCCCCCACTACGCGTTTTTCGAGGCGCTGGCCCAGTGCGAGAACGAGACGTGCGCCGAGTGGCGGACGATGAGTGCTGGGTTGGTAACTCTGCGGCTGTTCGACGACTGGGTAATGGACGGGGCGAGTGCGGTGTCGTCGGATTCGTGGACGCTGCGATGCGTGCGTGAGTCTATCTCGGCAATCGATGCGGGAAGCAGCCTACGGGCGCTGCTGACGAGTCTGGTGGACTCGATGCAGTTGGCCCGACATGGACGCGTGGCACTGGTCGCGCCTCGACTGATGGCGTACGCGCGGGCGTTGCAGTTTGACGCCGAGTGGGCGCTTGCAGTCGACGTTTACCGCACGGTGGTCAGGAACGCCGAGCCGGTGGCCGATGCGGACGTCGTGATCTCGGCAAACATGCAGCTCGGCGCGTGCCTACGCATGCTGGCAGAGTGGAGCGACGCGCGTGGAGCGTATGCGACCGCGGCAGAGGTGGCGGCGTTCACGGGCGACGTGATGAACGTGCTCAAGGCGCGCATCGCTGAAGCGAACGTGTTGATGGCGCGCGGTAATCTGCCGGCAGCGGAGAAGATTCTCGACGCCGTTATCGAGAGCGCGGATGAGAGCCGCTTGACCGAGCTGCGTGCGTTCGCACTGCAGGACCGGGGTGCGGTCGCACGGCAACGTGGGGACGTGGACAAAGCCGTGTCTCTGGCATACGAAGCGCTCAGTACGTTTAGCGATCAGATGGCACGTGACCGCGTTCTCGCTGACTTGGCCGTGGCATTCGTGGACCTGGGTCTACTGAGCGCGGCGCGAGACGCAAACTTGATGTTGGCTGCGACGGCGCAGGAGCAATACACGCGCTGGGTGGCCACGATCAACTTGATGGAAATCGCGTCGCGTGATCGAAGGGAGCCGGTGTTCGAGCAGTATCGCCGCGAGCTGTTGGAGGCGAACCTGCCCGCGACCCTCATGGCCTTCTACCTCTACTACGTTGGCCAGGGCTACCGGATCTTTGGTAGGGTCGAGCAGGCGAAGGCGTCACTCGAGCGAGCGCTGGACATGGCATCGCGGCACGAGATCAACGAGGTGTTGATCAAGGCGGAGCAGAGTCTGTCGGAAATGAGGGAAGGTGGTGCGGTCGTGAGCACGCAGGCCGGCGAGAAGCAGAGCATCGAGCTTTCGCCGCGAGTCGCAGAAGTTGCTGGCGCGATTCACGACATGCGGACTTTGGCGGGCTTGGCTGGATGACAAAGAACGAGGCCGCGAGTTGCAGCTCGCGGCCTCATCCGGATCACCAGGTAGCCCGTGCTACTTGCAAATGCCGCTGCCCGCATTGACGCCGCAAACTTGACTGGGCGCGGTGGGGGAGGCACAGGCGGCTAGGGCATACGAGGCGATAGCGAGAACGAGAACGGCTAGGCGACGGCGGACCATTGGGAACCTCGCGGACGGAATGTGATGTGGTGTCACGATCGTCACGCAAGGTATGTTGGCGCGTCCTGTGGTAAATGCACATTTTAGGACAGCGATGTGCACTTTTAGGACAAAGTGGCGCCAACTTGGAAGTTCTCGCACGCCTGCCTGCCCCACTCGCCTCTCGTCTCCGAGTTGCTCTCGAAAGTGAGCATGCTCTAACCGTCGTTCACGACTGGAGCGAGCTCGTGGAGGCTGTTCGATTGCGCCCGATCGACGCGGTGGTTTTGGATCCGCGTGCCGAGGGCACGATTGAGACCGATGAAGTTCGACGACTGATCGCGCACTATCCGACGTTGCCGGTGGTGGTGTACACGCTGCTTACGCCGGAAGTACTGCGAGCAACCGTCGAGTTAGCGAATCTCGGGATCCGCCATCTGATTTTGCGCGGGTTCGATGATGAACCGCGGCGTGTTCGGGAGTTGTTGGAGCGGTTGCCGGCACAGCAGCTGAGTGATATCGCGTTGCAGGGATTGGCGTCCCACCTCGATGCGGCTCCGCCAATGCTGCGACGAGCCATCGCAAAGTTGTTTGATGCGCCGCACATGTTTCGGAATGTCGAAGATCTCGCGCGTGCCGCGGGAATGACGCGTCGAAATCTTGACCGTTCGTTGGATCGCCTTGGATTGGCCTCGGCGAGAATGCTGATACTGGGAGCCCGGCTGACACGGGCGGTGCACTACATGCGCGATCCGGGCTATTTGCTGGATGACATAACGAAAAAGTTGGGTTACGGAAGCGCCCGAGTGTTCGCCCGCCAGGTGCGCGCGGCGACGGGACTCACGCCGACGAAGTTACGCGAGCGCGGTGAACCCGAGCAGTTGATACGGGAGTTGACGGCACATTTGAGCCGCCAGGGAGAAAGTCACGTATGATGATCTACAACGAAAGGGCACGCGTGCTGGTCGTGGACGACGAACCGTCGATCTGCCGGGCCCTGTCTATCGCGCTTACCCGCAGTGGCTACGATGTGCGGGCCGTCGTATCGGGTGAGGTGGCAGCGAGGCTCGTGCGCTCGGAGCACTTCGATTGCCTCATCTCCGACTTGCGCATTCCAGACATGCGCGGCGACGTGCTGTTCGAACTGGCGTCGTCGCTCCAACCGCACCTGCGGAACCGGACCGTCTTCACCACCGGCGACGCCAGCGAACATGCGCAGGAACTGCTCGATGCCTGTGGGTCGCTCGTGTTACTGAAGCCGTTCGACCTGGACGAGCTACTGGGCGTGGTATCGCAGCTTACCAGGCATGTTCGCGAGGAGTCCGCGTGACCCAAGCCCCCGGCCCAACATTGACTCCCGGACCAGGTTGGGCTACATTATGGTCCAGTTAGAAACCAGCGAACACGTAAAGGGACCTGGCTAACAGCCGGGTCCTTTTTGCTTTTGAAAAGAGTAGATTCTGCCGGAGCGAGTGCTCAGGCACGCCTACCGCGGCGGCGGGAGTCCGCGGGTCACATCGTCGGGTGGTACGGATGCATCCGGACTCCACCGACACGTCAGGAGATTCGTATGCGTACCACCGGCACGGTCAAGTGGTTCAATGACAGCAAAGGTTTTGGTTTCATCACCCCGGAGAACGGGCAGAAAGATTGCTTCGTTCACCACTCGGCCATCCAAGGAAGCGGCTTCAAGACGCTGAGCGAGGGCGAGCGCGTCGAGTTCGACATTGTTCAGGGTGCCAAGGGACCGGCTGCTCAGAACGTCACCAAGCTCGGTTCGTAATTTCAGTCTGCCGAAACGTTGCGGGGCCAACCGACAAGTGCGGATGGCCCCGCTTCGCTTTTACAGGGTAAGGAGCCATGGCCGGAGGGCCGGAGGAGCAGCAATCCTGTCGTCGTGCGAGTCGGGTGAAGGCGGTCAGAGACTCCACCGCTCTAAGGTGGAGACGGCGTGCTCGAGTGCCACACGTTGCTCTGGGTGTTTTGCTTCTCGGAGAAGCGACTTGTAGGTTCGTAGTGCGATTTGCAAGGCTTCGCGGTCGCGCTCCGTAGAGGCGAGGCTCGCGGCGTTGTCAGCCAGGTTGGCTTGGGCCAACTCATCCGTGGGGAATCTCTCCACCACCTGGCGCCAGCGACCTACGCGGTCGCGAAGGGTCGGTTCGCTCAGGGCCCAAAGGTGCCAGGCTCCACGGTTGTTCGGGTCTGCGGCAATGGCCCGCGTGGCTAGTTCGCCCACTGGGTCCGGTCCGCGTCCAGCAAGCCAATAGGCGTTGGCGAGGATGACCAGAGCTCTAGCGTCGTCGGGGCGGGCCGCTACCACGCGCTCGTAGATCGGGCCGGCCACCTCGGGGATCTCCCGAAACGGCTCAACGGCCGCAGCAAGGGTATCGGCATCTGGGCACGCCGAGCAGATTGCGTCCAGTCGCTGCAGGAGGCTCCCGATGTCGCTGCTTTCCTTGTAGTCTTGGACAGCGCCGGCGATTGCGGCAGCGGGGTCGATTGGTGACGCGATCATGATTAGATTAACATATCGAATGGCGAGAGGTGGTGTCAGCCCGTGACTGAGCCTGCCAAGAAGTCGTCTACGGCATCGGAGAGACCAGACATCCCGCCGCAGACCGACCTCCAGAAGCTAACTGCGCTCGTTCAGCACCAGCTAAACAACCCGCTCGCTGCTCTCCTCGCGGAGTCGCAACTGCTCGCCATGGAGCCGACGCTGGATGCTCAGCATCTCGTGGCTCTTGAGCGGATCATCGAGTTGATTCGGCGCGTAATCGGAACGGTACGCACCCTGGACGAAGTGGTCGAGGAGCGACTGGTTCGTTGATGGCGAACAGCCTTTCCCGGAGGCAGTGAGAGACGCGGACCTCCGGCGGCCGTTTCGGCGCAAAGGTTGCGCGTTCGCCGTTACGAAGTGATAATCGAGGTGGCTTGGGGCCGAGCCCCGGGCGCCACAGCGCATGACAGAGTCCCCGCGGCATAGCGTTCTTCCGCCCTTCGGCGTCGAACGAAACTGCGGCTGCGATGCCCGGACGCAGCGGGAGCGCGCGTCCAAAGCTCGCGGGAAGGTCGATTCACCACGTCGTGTATCGCGCTCGAGCGCGCCGACCGTGGTACCAATTCGGACTCGCAGGTGGAACGAGCTCCATACAACCGTCAGAATCGCACCACGCCAACGAGCGCGAAGCGCATTCTGAGATAGACGTAGTTACGGCGCACCGGGAGTCCCACGACTGTGGAGCTGCCCCAAGCGCAAAGTATTCACCCCATGACACACATTGGTGCATGAACGATCGTCGACGCCCGACACGGCGCGGTCGCGGTCCGCGTCCGCAGAACCGCGCGCCCCTGGACACACAGCCCGATCCCAGTCCGTATCGCGATGATGCCGCGCTTCCTAACGGAGGCGAGGGGCCGGCATCCGTCGACCAGGGAATCGCCCGGGACGCTGTCCTTGGCGCCGACCAGGGCGCTGAACCTTCGCCCAACCAACCGGTGATACGGCAGGATTCGCCTGCGCCCGCAGGGTCTGCCAGCACGCCGCCGAGTGGCGGCGCACCAAGTGGCGGCGCACCAAGTGGCGGCCCAACGAGTGGCGGCCAGCATGCGCCCGGTCAGCGAGACAACCGATTCCCGAACAACGGGCGCCGTGGGCGGCGCGGACGCGGACGCGGAGCGCCGCGCCCCGATCACCACAACGGTGGACCGCCCGTCGCCATTGTGCCTGACGGCACGGTTACGGGCTGGTTCGATTCCGCGCGCGAAGGCGGTTTTGTGAGGCGGGCCGATGATAGCTATCTCCCCACACCAGGAGATCCGTTCGTTCCGCCGCTGGTGGTTCGTCAGTTCGCGTTGCGACGCGGCGATCTGATCGAAGCCACCACCGGCCACGATCAGCGCGGTCGAGTGACCGTGGTGGAAGTTCAGCATGTGAACGGCGACGATCCAACCAGCGCCACACGGCGCCCGGATTTTAGCTCGCTCATCGCCTCCTATCCCGAACGAAAGCTCGTTCTGGAAACCAACCGCTCGGCGAAAGGTGGACCGGAGCTGACGCGGCGCGCCATCGATCTCATCGCGCCGATTGGTTACGGGCAGCGGGCGCTCATCGTGGCGCCCGCACGTGCTGGCAAGACCATGCTGTTGCAGGCGATCACCGAGGGAATCGCGATCAATCATCCCGAGGCCGTGTTGCTGGTGCTGTTGGTAGACGAGCGCCCCGAAGAAGTCAGCGAGATGATCTCGTGGGGACGCGGCGAAGTGGTGGCGTCGAGCTTCGATCAGCCCGCGGAGCGGCACGTAGACGTAGCCGACATGGTGCTGGAGCGGTCGCGGCGCCTTGTGGAAAGTGGCAAGGACGTGGTGATCGTGCTCGATTCGCTGACGCGACTGGCGCGCGCACACAATACGGTGGAGCGCGGCACGGGCCGGACGCTTAGCGGCGGACTCGATGCGACCGCTATGGCCAAACCAAAGGCGTTTTTCGGATCGGCGCGCTCCGTGGCGCCGCAGCACGGCGGCGGTTCACTCACCATCATCGCCACCGCGCTCGTGGAAACCGGATCGCGCATGGACGACGTGATCTTCGAGGAATTCAAGGGGACGGGCAATTGCGAGATCAAGCTCGACCGGGGGCTGGCCGAGAAGCGCATCTACCCCGCTATCGACCTCGCCACTAGTGGCACGCGCCGCGAAGACAAGCTGTTCAAGCCGGAGCAGCTCGACGCCGTGTTCACGCTGCGTCGCGGACTGCAGCAGATGCCGCCGCAATCGGGCATGGAGTGGTTGATCAAGCGTATCGGGGCGACGCCTAACAACGACGCGCTGTTGGCGGGGTTATAGGGACCGGTGACCGGCGAGCTCGTCCCACAACGAGGCGACCGCGCTCATCCCCTTCACGAAATTCTCGTCGCTTAGCCACTCGTTAGGCGCATGGGCGTTTTCGCCGGGGAGCCCGAAGCCGATCAGGAGTACGGGCACGCCAAGGATTCGCTCGAAATCGCCGACTACGGGAATCGAGCCGCCTTCACCCGTGATAACGGGCTCGCGACCAAAGGCGGCAGTGAGCGCGCGCCGCGCGGCGTCGAACAGCGGTCCGCCTAACTCGGCGCGCCACGGAGGCCCTCCGTGGAGCACACGCACGTTGATGGTGACTCCCTTGGGCGCGACGCGCTGAACGTGGGCGGTGAGAACCTTCCGGATCGCGTCGGGCGTCTGGTCGGGCACGAGGCGACAGCTGACCTTGGCCATCGCTTTCGCAGGGAGGACGGTCTTCGCTCCCTCGCCAGTGTAGCCGCTCAACAGGCCGTTCACCTCGCAGGTGGGGCGCGTCCACACACGCTCGAGCGTCGAGCGGCCAGCCTCACCATCGAGTACGGGGGCCCCGACCTCCTCGCGGAAGTGTTCCTCGTCGAACGGCAGCGCACGCATCTCCCGCAGCACGCGCGGCTCCCATTCTCGAACCAGATCGTAAAAACCGGGGATCGCGACGTGCCAGTGTTCATCGTGAAAGGTGGCGACGATGCGAGCGAGTGCGGTCGCGGGATTCACCACTGCGCCACCGTAGGATCCCGAATGCAAGTCACCCGAGGGTCCCTGAACCTCAATTTCGAAATACGCGAGTCCGCGCAAAGACGACAGGATTGACGGGAGTCCCGGCGCGAACATCGAGGAGTCGGAGATCACACAGTAGTCGCAGCGCAGGCGCTCGCGATGTCGCTCGATAAATGGCGCCAAGTTGTCGCTACCCACCTCCTCCTCTCCCTCGGCGAGCACGATCATGTTGACGGGGAGTTTTCCACGCGTGGCGAGGTGCGCTTCGATAGCCTTGACGTGTAGAAAGAGCTGACCTTTGTCATCTACGGAGCCGCGGGCGAAGATCTTGCCGTCGCGCAGCACGGGCTCGAAGGGCGGCGACGTCCACAGGTCGAGCGGCTCAGCGGGCTGCACGTCGTAGTGACCGTAGACGAGTACGGTCGGTGCACCCGGTACGGCACCACGCCATTCGCCGAGTACCGCCGGATGGCCACCGGTGGGCAGGATCTCCGTCGCCAGCCCCGCAACCCGCATCTTGGTCGCCAACCATTTCGCGGCGCGTTCCATGTCGGGTCTGTGCTCCGAGCGTGCGCTCACGCTGGGAATGCGCAAGAATTCGAACAGTTCCTCGTGAATGCGTTGGTCGTTCGCTGCGAGATGGGCGGCGAGGTCGGGAGCGAGGGCAGAAGTCATGGAGAAGTCATCGTGCTCGTGGAGCCAACAGGCTGGATCGCCAGACATACGCGAACATTCGGGCGCGTCGCCGCCGATGGCAAGTCTGATCAACTCGGTGCGGTGAGGAATTTCCCCGTCACGGCTCGGGTGCATCATAAACCTGACGCCCGCGGGGCCAGGTTCCACGCCATCCGCGGAGCGCCCAAACGCGCCGGGTAGTCCGCACCTCAGTGCCGCGGCGAAGCTCGACCACTCCCACGTAGCGAGCGCTGGCGAAGTAGGGGAGCAGTTGTCGGATCACCGCATCGAGCGTGTCAGCGGACTGAACCTCGAGCGCCAACACAAGACCGTCGCCTGGGCGTGCGCGGTCGGGGAAGCTCGGCCAGAAATCGTATTGGTTAGGACGCCCGCTGATGTTGAGGGCGAAGCTTTCCGGGTGCGAGGGCAGGTGAAAGCCGATCTCCGAGGCTTCCTGATAGCGGTCGCCGCCGAGCCAGGTGTGCGCACCGGAGCGCGCGGACTCATCCGCGGCCACGCGCTGCACCGCCACAGCGAGCGAATCCCAACCGGTACCACGCGCGGTGGGATCATCGTTGGCGCTGAGGGGCAGCACCGGGACGACGGCCTGGATGTACATCACGAGGATCATCAGCGCACCAAGCGCGCACGCGGCGATGAGCCAACGGCGCCACGTGCGCGACGCAGGGCGGGCGGCGAGAAGAGCGATGGCGGGGATGTAGGCGGGGGCCTGCCAATTCGCTTCCGCGGGGCGCCGCCACGCACTCACGCAGAAAAACACGAAGATCGTGGCTGCGACCGACGCGAGCATTACCCGGCGCGGATCGCGCGCGCGCACGGCCTGCACCACCGTAACGGCCAACATGATGAACAGGATCGGTGACACCAGCGCCAATTGTCCGCCAATGAGCGACGCTTCACGCGACAGGTGGGACCCGTGTCCATCGCCTAACCCGTGCGCGAGTTGGAACCTGAACGATGCCCAACCGTTGTGGGCGTTCCAGAGGACGACGGGCGTGAAGATGAGGAGTGCCAACACCGCTGCGGCGTAGGGACCTGGCGTACGAAGCTGGCGGCGGAGAGACGGCGCGCCGGCGAGTGCGATCAATGCGGCGAGTGGGAGCAAGACGGCATTGTACTTCGAAATGAGAGCCAGGCCGAGCGCGGCACCGGCCGCGAGCCACCACGCACACGATCGCCAGCCGCCCGGCGGCGCCGCGAGCGCGTGATCCATCGCCAGCAGCGTGAGCGCCACGGCGCAGAGCAGCGGCGCATCGGGCGTTGCGAGAATCAACCCTGCCGCCGCCAGCGGCATGCAAGACATCGCGATCGCCGCAACCAGGGCGGCGCGGTCACCGCCTAACCGGCGAGCGAGGAAGACGAGGCAGAGCGCCGCACCCCAACCAGCCAGCACGCTCGTGATGCGGACGCCGAGTGGCGTGACGCCGAGCATGATGGTGCCCGCGTGTATGAACAGGGCGATGGCGGGCGGGTGGTCGAAGTATCCTGCGGCGAGGTGGCGCGACCATTCCCAGTAGTACGTCTCGTCGGGCGGCAACGTGATGATCGTGGCGAACACCGCGCGGGCGACGGCCGCGAGCGTGATCACGGCGATCGCGCCCAGGACGGCCCGGTTGCGGTGCGAGGGCACTTCGGTCATGTGGTGCCGGCGCGCGCGCGGCGGCGGTTGAGACGAGTGGACGCGAGCGCGATGATCCACGCCCAAGCGATCCACGAGCCCCGTTCGAGCGGCGACATCGTGAGCAACATATTCCATGCGACGGCGGGGAGCGTATCCGCGAGCAGCGCGAGCGACCGTCCCGGGTCTGGCGACCGGCGCGCCACGATGCGCACGGCGTGCCGGCGTTCGCCACGGATGCGGTTTTCGATTACGATGCCTAACGAATCAGGCGTCAGGGCACGCCATCCGGGAATGCGCAGCACGCTCCACGCGATGGCGGTTCGGCCCCATCCGTGGTTGTTGGAGCCGGCCACGACGGCGAGGTTCAAACTGTCGGCAATGCGGGCGATGCGGCCGTGATCGCGCTGCCCCTGCTGAATGCCGCGCGGCGCGCCGTCGGACAGCTCGATGCCGAGCACGCCGTGGCGGCCCTCGCCGTCGGGCGCGGGAAGGCGGGAGAGGTCATCGGGAATCGTCTGGATAAGCAACGACTCGCGAAAGTTAGGCGGAAGGTGCGACGGCGGCACGCGCCGCGGATCGACGTGAAGCCACACGTCGGTCCGCTCGGTCGCGCCAAGCGCGAGAACGTGCACACCGTGCTCTATGAACTCGATGCCGCTGAGCGTGACGAGACCATCGCCCGCATGGGCCGGATTGGAGCGCATGCCTTCGGCTGCTCCATCGTAGCTCTTGTGATCGGTGAT
Source organism: Gemmatimonadaceae bacterium (assembly GCA_025450035.1). Classification (GTDB taxonomy): domain Bacteria; phylum Gemmatimonadota; class Gemmatimonadetes; order Gemmatimonadales; family Gemmatimonadaceae; genus JADGGM01. The sequence continues at coordinate 30,178 of JANWIF010000095.1, read as the reverse complement.
GTACGCGACATCGAACCCCGCCGCGCGGTGCCAGGCGCGGTTCGCCCGCGGCGTGAAGCCGGGGCGCCCATCGTGCGAAAAGCTCGTATGGCTGTGCACGTCCACGGCCACCGCGTCGGGATCATCGAGCACGAGCTTGGCCATAGGGCGTGGCGCGAGAATACCGATGCCGTATATCGCCACGAGGCCGCCCAACGCTCGCAGCGAGAGGCGAAGTTCACGACCCGCGCGTGCCCCGTGCCGGCACCCGCGCAGCACCCGCCACACGGCGTACAGCGCGATGAGACCGAGTATGAGCGCGAGGTTCTGCGCGACGCCGAGGAGGGTGAGCGCATCGAGCACGTCGCAAACGGGCGCGAGGACAAGAAATCCAAAGCCCAACGAGAGATGCGCGCCGGCCGCCGGCCCCGACGTCTCGAGGTCGATGAGCGGAGAAAGCGCAAGCGGCCACGCCGCGAGCACGAGCACCGTGAGCAGCAGCGCGACGAGGACGCCGCGCCCGCGGGAGCCGGCGCCGCTCTCCGGTGACGGCGGTGCGGTCACGTGCCGAGTGGGCGCAGTGGTTTTGGGAGGCGCGGCACGGCGCACGGGAGGACGCCGCGATCGAGGCGGGTAACGGCGAGTACATTGCGAGTCATGAGGGGATTATACGGCCCGCCAAGCGGGATGACAGGGATTGCGAGTCGGCACGGACCTCGGCCGCGATCGACTCGCGATGGGCCAGTGCATCCCTGTCCATCATTCACCCGTAGGCCTCGATGAACCGTCTGGCGACTGAATCCAGTCCGTACCTTCGGCAGCATGCCGACAATCCGGTCGACTGGTTTCCGTGGGGCACGGAGGCGTTGGAACGCGCGCGGCACGCGGACCGGCCGATTCTGCTGAGCATTGGCTATGCGGCCTGCCACTGGTGCCACGTGATGGCGCACGAATCGTTCGAGGATCAAGAGGTCGCGCGCCTCATGAACGACATGTTCGTGAATATCAAAGTGGATCGCGAGGAGCGGCCAGACCTGGACGCGATCTACATGAGCGCGGTGCAAGCGATGACGGGGCATGGCGGGTGGCCAATGACGGTATTCCTGACGCCGGAGGGAGTGCCGTTTTACGGCGGCACTTATTTTCCGCCTGACGATCGTCACGGGATGCCATCGTTCCGCCGGGTGCTGACGTCTGTGGCAGGTGCGTATCGTGATCGTCGAGGAGAAATCGAAGCCACGGCGCAACGGATGCGGGCACTGTACGTGGACGCAGGGGCTCACGCGACATCGGGAGCCACGCCGACCCCGGCACTCCTCGCGGCCGCCGCTCGGGGAATTGCGCAACGCTACGACGCGCGCCATGGTGGCTTTCAAGGAGCGCCCAAGTTTCCACAGACCATGGTGCTCGACTTCGTACTACGCGCGTGGCGGCGTGGAATTCTGCCGGAAGGGTTGGATATCGCCCTTCATTCGTTCCGCGCGATGAGCCAGGGCGGCATTCACGATCAGGTGGGAGGCGGTTTTCACCGCTACAGCGTGGACGACGGGTGGCTCGTGCCGCACTTCGAAAAGATGTTGTACGACAACGCCCTGCTCATTCGGTTAGGCGTGCATCTCTACCAGGCCACCGGCGACGCCGACGTGCGGCAGGTGACGCGTGACGCGATCATCTGGGTGGCCAGAGAAATGACATCGCCGGAAGGTGGGTTCTATGCCTCGCTGGATGCGGACAGCGAAGGCGAGGAAGGACGGTTCTACGTCTGGACGATGGATGAGTTGGACAGAGTGTTGGGCGATGAGGCGGCGATCGTGGGGTCGTACTGGGGCGCGTCGCGGGCGGGCAATTTCGAGGGACGCAACATCCTGCACGTGGCCGCCAACGTCGCGGCCGACGCCGGACTCGCGGACACGGTGCGACGGGCGCGTGGCGTGTTGGCCGCGGCCCGGGCGACCCGGGTCCGGCCGACGCGAGATGAGAAGGTCATTGCCTCGTGGAACGGACTCATGCTGCGCGCGATCGCCGAGGCGGCGCGGGCGTTCGCCGACGACGAGGTACGCGGGATGGCGCTGCGGAACGGCGAATTCCTCTTCCGGGAGCTCGTGCGCGACGACCGTGTGATGCGCACACTCCCGGGAGTTCGCAACGGCGCGATACGACCTGGCTACCTGGAGGATCACGCCGCCGTGGCATTGGGCGCACTAGCGCTCTATGAGCTGACGTTCGATGCGATATGGGTCACTCGCGCGCATGCTCTCGCCGACGCGATCACGAAGTGGTTCTGGCAGGAGACGGACAAAGGCGGAGCGTTCTACGATACGGCGCGCGATCACGAGGAGTTGATTGCGCGCCCCCGCGAAGTGACCGACAACGCGACCCCGACAGGCACGTCGCTCGCAGTCGAGCTGCTGTTGCGTCTCGGCGATCTGCTCGATGACGACCGGATGCGAGCGCGCGCGGACAGCGTGCTCGCCTCGCTCACCGAACCTATGGAGCGCTATCCGATGGCGTTTGGCCAGCTGTTGTCGGACGCGGATCTGGCCGTCCATGGGCCAGTGGAGGTCGCACTGGTGAGCCACGCTCGGGCGTCAGGCCTCGTGGACTTGGAGCGCGCGGTGGCAACGTGCTACGTGCCGGCGCTGGTGTTGGCCGGCAGGTCGGAGGATGGATCGCGAGCAGCTCCGGACATCGCCGTGCTTCGCGGTCGCGAACCACGGGGCGATGCCGCGACCGCGTACGTGTGCCGGCGCTACACGTGCGACGAGCCTACAACGTCCCCGGTCCGCTTGCGCACGCAGCTCGACGCGGCATCGGTCGCGCGCCCAGCGTGAGCGGGCCGCGGCCTACAGGTCGCCGCAGGTCATGAGGATGGTGTGACAGCTCCGGCATACGAGCTTGCACTGCGTCCATGCGGTATCCGCGGACCCGCAGATGTCACAGGGTGGGGTTTCGGGCGCCGGACGCCCAGCCGCCCCGGGCCGCGGCACGTTAGGCATGGGCATGGGATGCCAACGCCTAACGCGGAACTTCCTCGTCGACGGTCAACAGCCCGAGCTTGAGCGCGAGCCGCACATAGTCCGCGCGGTGCTGCAGACCGAGCTTCTCGTTGATGCGCTGCTTGTAGGTATCCACGGTCTTCGGACTAATGAACAACTTTTCGCCGATCTCCGGGGCCGTGTACCCGGCCGCGATGAGACGCAGCACGTCCCGCTCGCGATCGGTCAGCTTCTCGAAACGCGCACGATCGTCTGCATATTCGTCCTTCTTTCGGAGACCCCGCGCAAGCACCCGCGCCGCGGCAGGGCGCACGTACAACTCGCCATGGGCCACGGTGCGCACTGCGTCCACGAGCTCGCGGTCGGCGACGCTCTTCACGAGATAGCCCGACGCGCCGGCTTCGAGCAGGGGCACGAGATATTCTTCCTCGGCGTGCATCGTCAGCACCAGCACGCGCGGGGCATTTTCCGTGACCGCGAGGGCCTTGGTGGCAGCCATGCCATCCATCTCGCCCATGGTCAGATCCATCACCACGACGTCGGGGTGGAGACGTTCCACCAGCGCGATAGCCTCCTTGCCGTTGGCTGCCTCACCCACGACATCGATGTCGCGGGCGGCTCCGAGGACGGCTTTAAGGCCGGCACGCACCACGGCATGGTCATCGGCCAGCACCACGCGAATCAGATCGGACGTCATAGGGTCTCCTGCGGGACAAGTGGAACAGTTGCGATCACATGGGTGCCGGCGCCGGGCGCGCTGATGACCTGCCAGTGGCCATCGACCAGCGCCATGCGCTCCTGCATCGAAAACAAGCCCATTCCTGGCCGGCGTTCTTCCGCATCACGCACGTCGAAGCCGCGGCCATCGTCGCGAACCTCGAGCGTTGCGACGTTGTGGTCGCGTCGCAGGCGGACCATCACCGACTTCGCCGCAGCGTGACGCATCGCGTTGCCCAGTGCCTCCTGCGCTATACGGTACAGCGCCGCGGCGGCAATCGGCGGAATTGATTGCACATCGCGCGGGGCGTCGACCGTCACGGGAATCCCCGCGCTCTGGCTCGCATGTCGCGCCAGCCACTCGAGCGCCGCAGGAAGTCCAAGATCGTCGAGCACCTGCGGATGCAGCGAATGCGACAGCGTACGCACCTCTTCCAGCACACTCACCGTCAACCGGCGCATGTCTTCGAGGCGCGCGGCCAATACCTCGTCCGTGCAGTCGCGCACCGCCGCCGAGAGCTGCAAGACTAACGCAGTCAATGACTGCGCCGCCGAGTCATGCAACTCGCGCGCGATGCGCGCCCGCTCCTGATCCTGGACGTTAATCACCTGGGACGCGAGCCGTCGCATGCGTGCGCGATCCGACACCAACCCGTCGAGCAGCAAGTTGATCGTACTACCCACCCGGGCCATGTCCCGGTCGGCGAGCAGCGATGACGGGACACGGGCAGCCAGGTCGCCGTGCCAGACACGATCGGCTGTGACCTCGAGGTCGCGCATTGGCCGCAGCGCGATAGCAACGAGAAACAGATTCACGACTAATGTGGCTCCGAGCGCGAGTGCCAGGATGACTACCAGCACTTTCCCAGAGTGGCGCAATCCCGGCATCGTGAGCGCTATGGAAAGCGCGATGATAACGATGATCGCGCCTGCGCCAAGAATCTTCACCATGAGCGGCACCGCGAACACCGCACGCAGCCAGCGCGGAATGGCGCGTGGCGCCCCCGCGGCCGACTCGGCGCCGCTCGGAGATTGCAGCTCGAGATGGCGCATCACCGTCATGGCAGGCTCCGCTTGCGGTCTCACAACCCGAGACTTGACCAGTCAGAAGGTAGGCGCATTCGAGCCGGGATGCTGTAGGGCGTCAGGGAATCCTTGGGGGGCGAATCCCTGACGCCCAAGTAAGGCAAATGCCCACATCATAATTGGGCGCTCGCAAGTCGAGCCTTGATGCGGCTCGCCCGCGCCACCTCGAAGGGCGGCGCGGGCGTTGCGTGTCACGCTCGCCGTGTAAAGTACTGCTTAGCGCCAGCGACCTTCGACCCAATACCAGCCGGCACGATCCTGCACCCAGTGGCCGGGCTGCCACGCGCGGTAACCACGTTCTGGGGCAACCCAGCGTCCCGGCACCCAGACGTATTGGCGCTGGTCCCAGCGCCAGCGCCCTGCTACCCAGGCGTAGCCAGCCCCCGGAGCGACGCCGATCACTTCCACCCGTTCGACGGGCGGACGGTCGCGCACATAGACGCGCTCGCCCCGTGGTGCAGACGCGCATCCCAGTCCCATCAACAGTGCGGCGGTGACGGCAACCGTCCCTATGCCGTGCATCATTCGCTCGAGCATCTCAGCCATCCTTATGCGCCCCGGGCGCATCACTAAAAAGTCAGCATTGTGCGACGGGAACGGCGGCTCGCGAGATGCTGAGCCGCTCCATCTGAGATTGACGAGGCACGCTTGACGATGTTAATCGCGCGTCCTACGGCATACCGGAGTTTGTTCGGTATTCGTTGCCGTGTGCGAGTCGGCATCCGCTCCGGCGGTGCTGTCGGGCCGGTGCCAATCGGCGCGGCGAGGGACCACGGCATGTTGAAGCGGAACCCGTGACACGGTGCGCTAATGGGGCCCGAGTCCGTCACCAGGTCCGGCACGCAGGGCTTCGCTGCTCTTGAAGACGCGGAACAGGTAGGCGAGCGACGGCAGCAGAACGATCGCCCCCGCCAGCAGCACGACAAGAAAGAGTACGAGGGTGCGCCGTGGCGCCGCGGTGTTCTGCAACGTAAGGTTGGGCGGAACGATGTACGGCGCCTGCGCGGCCGCCCAACCGAACAAGATGAACGAGACTTGTGCTGCCGCGGAAATACGAGCGAGGTGCCAACGCCTGGTCCACAGCGCGCCAATGGCACCGATGGCAGCGACGCCGGTGAGCAGATGCAGTGGAAGCGCCCAACGCGACGCGATCAGCCCCTCACTCATTCGCGGAGCAAGCGAAGGCGAGAGTAACAGGGCTCCGAACGCGGTCACGAACACCGCTAGTGCGGCAGCGAGCGCCCGCATGCGAAAGTCCTCGCGCAGCTCGCTGTCGCGCGCTTCTACGGTGAGATAGACCGCTGCGAGAAAGGCAAACAACGCGATAGTCATGAGACCAACGAGGATCGTGAACGGCGTGAGCCATGGCGCAACGAACAGCGCCCAGAACGATTCCCGTGCGTTCACCGCACCGCGCCCCCCCGCCCCCTGCCCCACGCGCTGCAGTGCGAGGCCGACTCGCCCCGACGCAATCGCGCCGATGCACATCCCGAGGACGAATGGCGTCAGCACACTCGCGATGGCAAACACGCGACCCCACCGCCGCTGCGGCGCGTCGGCGGCGGTGCCGTAGTTGCGAAACGCGAACGCCGAGCCGCGGAGCACGATCCCGATGAGCATCAATGTGAGCGGGATGTGCAGCGCGATGGCCAGCCCCGAGAACGCCGGCGGGAAGCACGTGAAGAGCAGCACTACCACAAGGATGAGCCACACATGGTTCGCTTCCCAGATTGGCCCGATGGCTTCGGAGACGAGCGCGCGCTGCGCATCGCGCCGGGGGCCGGTGGCGAACAGATCCCACACGCCACCGCCAAAATCCGCGCCGGCGAGCAGCACGTAGGCATCGAGCGCAACAAGCGCAATGAGCGCGACCGAGAGCGAGAGCGCGGGCGACGCCGGCATCAGCCGGCGCTCGTGATAGAAGTGGGCGGCGGGCCCTCTCCTCCGCGCATCGTCGGGCTGCGCATGACCAGATCATAAAGAAGCCACACGACGATCACGCCTAAAAAACAATAAAGAGCGCTGATGACGAGAAACGGCACGATGAGGCCGGGCATCGGCGTGACGGCGTCCGCAGTGCGCATCACCCCGTAAATCACCCACGGCTGCCGCCCGACTTCCGTCACCACCCACCCTGCTTCGATGCAGATGAATCCCACCGGTGACGCCACGGCAATCGCGCGCAGGAGGCTACGGTGAGACGCGACATCGCGTCGCCGCCATGCAGTGATCGCCACCCACACCGCCACGAGCGCCAGCAGCGTCCCCAATCCGGTCATGACTTGAAATGCGACGTGCACAATGGGCACCGGCGGCCATTGGTCGCGCGGGAACGCCTCGAGTCCTCGCACTACAGCGTGGGGGTCGTGAAACGCCATCAACGACAGGCCGTACGGAATTTCGATCGCGTATCGCGTGCGTTGGGCATCGACATCGGGAATGCCGCCTATACGAAGCGGCGCGCCGGCCTCGGTGCGGAACTGTCCTTCCATTGCCGCGAGCTTGGTGGGCTGCCAACGCGCCACGTATCGGCCGCTGACGTCGCCGGAGATCGGCTGGAGGATCGCCGCCGGCACACCGACGATCAACGCGATCGCCAGGGCGCGTTGATGAAACACGTTCTGCGGCTCGCGTAAGAGCATAATGGCGTGAATTCCGGCGACCGCAAAACCCGTCGCTGCATACGACGCCAACAGCATGTGCAGCACCTGAGGAAATGCAGCCGGCGTGAGCATCGCCGCGATGGGGTCGATGTTCACCGGCACGCCGTTCGCCATGTGAAACCCAGCGGGCGAGTTCATCCAGGCGTTGGCGATGACGACGAAGAGCGCCGACGCGGCTCCGCTCACGGCGACGAACACACCGGCCACGAGGTGCGCACGCCCCGAAATGCGCGACCATCCATACAGATACACACCTAGAAAGATCGCCTCGGTGAAGAAGGCGAACCCCTCGAGCGAAAACGGCATGCCAATGATCGCGCCGGCGAAGCGCATGAAGCCGGGCCACAGCAAGCCGAGCTCGAAACTCAAGACCGTGCCGGATACGGCGCCGACGGCGAACAGGATGGCCGTGCCCTTCGCCCAGCGCTTGGCGAGTTCGAGGTACATCGAGTCCCCGGTGCGTCGCCACCGCGCCTCGGCAATGACCATCAAGACCGGCATGGCAATGCCGACGACGGCGAACAGAATGTGAAAGCCGAGCGACACCGCCATCTGCGAGCGGGCGGCGAGCAGATCACCCATCAGGTTGCCTCGAGCAACGGTTCTTCATCTTGCCGCCCAGTGCCACGAGCCGCAAGTTTCGCCCGAATGCGCAAGCTCTTCGTTGTCATCGTGCTCCTCCTCGTCGCGCATCTCGGACTCTTGTTCGTGCACCCCGCGGGCGCCGGCGCGACAGCGCTCGGGACCGGCCTGAACGTCGGCGTCGTATTCGACGTCGGCGGCCGCGGCGATAAATCGTTCAACGACGGCGCCTATCGCGGCGCCGAGCGCGCGGCGAAGGCGTTCGGTGTGCACGTGCACTTCATCGAGCCGGGTGAAGGCTCGGACCGTGAGGCAGGCCTTCGCCTCCTCGCCGCCGAAAAGATGGATCTCGTGATTGGCGTCGGGTTCATTTTCACAGACGATCTCACCGAGACGGCAAAGGAATATCCACACGTTCGATTCGCCGGCGTCGACTATTCGTTGCAGACCGACGACAGGGGCAACATCGTACAGCCCCCGCCGAATCTCGCGGCACTCAAGTTCCGGGAAGAGCAAGGCTCGTTCCTCGTTGGCGCGCTGGCGGCGATGGTTGGGCACTCGAAGAAGTTAGGCTTCGTGGGTGGAATGGACATTCCGCTCATCCACAAGTTCGAAGCGGGATACCGCGCCGGCGTGAAGTACGTCTGTCCCGATTGCACCGTGATCGCGCAATACGCGGGTGTAACGCCGGATGCCTTTCGGAATCCCGGACGCGGCAAAGAGCTGGCGCTGAGTCAGTATCAATCCGGTGTGAACGTGATTTTCCACGCGTCGGGCTCGACCGGACTCGGCGTGTTCGAGGCCGCGCGTCAAACGGGGAAGCTGGCTATCGGCGTGGACGCCGATCAGTTCGCCGAGGCGCCGGGCCACGTGCTCACATCCATGATAAAGCGCGTGGACCAGGTGGTGTTCGATCAGATCGACCGCGTGCGCACCGGAACGTTTCGCGGCGGCGTGTACGAATACGGCCTGGCCGAAGGTGGCATCGGATACGTCTACGACGCGAACAACCGCGCCATGATTCCCGATAGTGTGCACGCGCGCCTCAACACGCTCGCGAGCGAGATCACGGCGGGCAAGATCATCGTGCCGGTGAGTCGATGAACGCAGAGAGGGGGTCGGGAGTCGGAACCGGGGACTCGGCGGACGCGCATGGCCAGTCCCCGAGTCCGTCTGCAGTCGTGTCGATGTACGGCATCGAGAAGCGGTTTGGCGCGGTGCAAGCCAATCGTGGCGCATCGCTGGAGGTCGCTGCGGGAGAAATTCACGCGCTGGTTGGCGAGAATGGTGCGGGGAAGTCGACCCTCATGCACATTCTGAGCGGGCTCCTCGCGCCGGATGCGGGAACCGTGCGCGTGGATGGCACCACGGTCACGGGCTGGTCGACCAGCGATGCGATTCGCGCGGGCGTGGGGATGGTGCACCAGCATTTCATGCTCGTGCCGACGCTGACCATCGCCGATAATGTCGTGTTAGGTCGAGAACCGCGCCGCGGGATGGCCATGGACGTGGCGCGCGCACAGCGTGACGTGACCGAGGTGGCGACACGCTACGGATTCTCGATAGACGCGCGGCGCCGCGTTGGCGATCTGAGCGTGGGTGAGGCGCAGCGGGTCGAGATCCTCAAGGCACTGTTTCGCGGCGCGCAGATTCTCATCCTCGATGAGCCCACGGCAGTCCTGTCGCCGCCCGAGGTGCAGGAATTGTGGCGCGTGCTGCGCGCACTACGCGATGGCGGCGGAACGATCATCCTGATCACGCACAAACTCGACGAAGTGATCGAGATCTCGGATCGCATCACGGTCATGCGGCACGGGCAGACGGTGGCGCGCATGGACACGCCGACCGCGACACCAGCCGACATCGCGCGAGCGATGGTGGGGAGGGACGTTCTACTCACGGTGGGGCATCCATCGAGCGGCGCCGGCCGAGTCCATGGTCCCGAAGCTTCGGTTCGGAGTGCAGCGCCGCGCCTAACGGTAGTCGACCTCGAAGTCGCTGGCGCGCATCACGAACGACGCGTGCACGGCGTATCGTTCACCGTGGCCGGGGGTGAAATTGTCGGCATCGCCGGTGTGGAAGGGAATGGACAGACGGAGCTCGTGGAGGCGATCGCGGGTCTCCGGGCGGCGCGTGCCGGCAGGATCCTGCTCGGCGGGCGCGACATCACGACGCTGCCGGTGCGCGACCGTGCATCGCTAGGCCTGGCGCACGTGCCCGAGGACCGGCACCGGCGCGGGTTGGTGCTGGACTATTCTGTTGCCGACAACCTGATCCTGGGACGCCAGCATGCATTCGTCTCGCACCTGGGGCTCGACCGGGCGCGCATTGCGCAGAACGCTAGGGCGCGCATCGAGCAGTTCGACATCCGTCCGACTGACCCCTCGCTTCCGGCGCGTGCCCTCTCCGGGGGAAACCAGCAGAAGATCGTCGTCGCGCGCGAAATGGGCGGCGAGTTCACGGTCTTGCTCGCCGCGCAGCCTACGCGCGGTGTTGATGTGGGCGCGATCGAATTCATTCACGCGCAGCTGCGCGCATCTCGTGACGCGGGCAAAGCGATTCTCCTCGTGTCGGCGGAGCTGAGCGAAGTTTTGGCACTCGCCGACCGCGTCGGCGTGATGTCCGGCGGCCGGCTGGTCGCGCTCCTGTCGCGCGACGCGGCCACCATGGACGTGTTGGGCCTGTGGATGACGGGCGCGGCTCCTCCGGCGGCGGGCGCGGCATGAGGGGCGGGATGGATGCGCTACGCGAGCGCGTCGCCGACACGCTGTTACCGCCTGTGGTCGCGCTTCTGGTGGCGCTGGTGGCGGGGGACGTGTTGATCCTCAGCGTTGGGCAATCGCCGGTGGAGGTGTATGCACTCCTGCTCCGCGGCACGTGGGGCAACGCGTACGGGTTCGGACAGGTGCTGTACAAGACGACGACGCTGATCTGCACCGGGCTGTGCGTGTCCGTGGGATTGCGCGCCGGGCTATTCAACATCGGGGGTGAGGGGCAGCTGGCAGCGGGGGGCTTCGCTGCGGCGCTGGCGGGTCTGGCGTTGCCGGCATCGACGCCGGCACCGCTTGGCATCCTCGTGTGCACCGCGGCCGCGGTGATCGCCGGCGGCATCACGGGATGGGTGCCGGGCGTGCTGCGGGCCCGATTCGGCGCGCACGAAGTGATCACGACGATCATGCTGAATTTCATCATCCTGGCGCTGCTCAATTGGGCGATCTCGTCGGCGGACGGAGGAGCGCTGCGCGTTCCAGAAACGCTCCACACCCGCGCGATCCGGGCCGGCGCGTTGCCGCGATTCGGCGATCTGATTCCTGCGTTCCATGGATCGGCAGCGAACCTGTCGCTGCTCATCGCGTTGATCGCGGCGGCCGCCGCCTGGTGGTATTTCTTTCGCACCCGCGCGGGGTACGACCTACGCGCCGTCGGGCTGCAGCCGGATGCCGCGGAGTACGGCGGCGTGAACGTCGGCGCCGTCTGGGTACGGGCCATGACCATCTCGGCCGCCCTCGCCGGGTTAGGCGGAATCAACTTCGTCCTGGGGTACAAGCACTATTACGAGGATGGCTTCGCCACCGGAGCGGGATTTCTAGGCATTGCCGTGGCCCTCGTTGGGCGCAATACGCCGTTAGGCGTCGGGCTCGCCTCGCTGTTCTTCGCCACACTGTCGCAAGGGGGCTTGGCGATCAACGCGCTAGTGCCGAAGACGATGGTCGATGTACTGCAAGGCGTCGTGATTCTCGCCGTGGCCGCGTCGGCGCCGGAAGTACGCCGCGTGCTGCGCCGGCGCAAACGGATCGCGACTGCATGAGCATCTTCGCGTTCGCCGCCCAGACCATCCGCATCGCCGTTCCCTACCTGTTTGCCGCGGCGGGAGGGACACTCGCCGAGCGGTCGGGGATCATCAGCCTCACCCTCGAAGGATTCATGCTCACCGGCGCGTTCTGCGCGGCGTTGGGGAGCTATTACGGTGGCAATTCGTGGGTCGGAGTCGCCTGCGGCATGGGCGGCGGCCTCGTCTTCGGTCTGTTGCACGGCGTGGTCACGATCCGCTATCGCGCCGACCAGGTCGTGTCCGGCGTGGCGATCAATCTGCTGGCCATCGGCGTCACGCGATTCTTTTTGCACCTGGCATTCGGAAGTTCGTCCAACTCACCGCGAGTACCTGGATTCAGCACTGTGGTGCGCGGCGAGGGAATGCTGGCTGGTATGCTGCCTGATCCGCTGATAGCGTTGGGCCTGTTTGCTGTGCCGGCGGTGGCGTGGGCAATCTACCGGACTCCCTTCGGGCTGCGCGTACGGGCCGTGGGGGAGTTCCCGCAAGCGGCCGAATCCGTTGGCGTGCACGTGGCCCGCGTCCGCTACGTCGCGGTTGCGCTTTCGGGCGTGCTCGCCGCATTGGGGGGAACGTACCTGGCGCTCGACCAGCATCAGTTCACGGACAACATGAGCGCTGGACGCGGATACATCGCGCTCGCGGCGATGATTTTTGGCAACTGGGATCCGGTGCGTGGCGGCTTGGCGTGCCTGCTTTTCGCGGCGGCCGAGACGCTCCAGATTCAGCTCCAGGGAACGCAGGCGATTCCGTCCCAGTTTGTGCAGATGATTCCCTACGTGCTCACGATCGTGGCGCTGGCAGGTATGGTCGGTAAGTCGACACCGCCGGCGGCTCTGGGCAAGTCCGACTGACGGGTCCGTCCACCCTGAACGGCCGCCGGTGTGCGCCATCCGATGCTCGCCCCATGACTTAGATTCTACGCGTGCCTGGCACCTTCAGCTCCCGAATCCAACACATGCGCTCAGGCGAGCCGGGCAAGCTCGGCGTCCTGATGGCAACGGCCTTCATCGACATGGTGGGGGCGCTCATCATCATCCCGTTGCTGCCGTTCTACGCGCAGAAGTTCGGGGCCAGCGATTTCATGGTGATGGTGTTGGTGTCGGCGTTCTCGGCGATGCAGCTGGTGAGCGCGCCATTGTGGGGCCGGGTGTCGGATCGTTACGGCCGCAAGCCCGCGCTTCTGATCGGGCTCGGCGCATCGGCGATCGCATACGTCGTATTCGCGTACGCCGATTCGTACTGGCTGCTTCTGCTGTCACGCGCTGTGCAAGGAGCGGGCGGAGGTACGACGGCGGTCATCCAGGCGTATGTGACCGACAGTGTCGAGCCACGGAATCGGGCGAAGGGATTGGGCTGGCTGTCTGCTGCGACCAACGCCGGTGTCGTCCTTGGTCCGGCACTCGGCTCCTACTCGACGCGGTTCGGAGGGCATGCGCCAGGGCTGATCGCCGCTGTGCTGTGCGTACTCAATGTCATCTTCGCGGCCCGATTCCTAACCGAATCGCGCGTGATGTCGGCGACCGATCGGGCGCGGCGAAAGCACGGACGTACGACGATGAGCGCCGTGGCGCAGGTATCGTCGTGGCGGCACCTGGGGGATCCGCCATCGCGATTGATCTGGATGTACTCGATCGCCATCGGCGCATACTACGGCGTCAACGCGCTCATCGTGCTCTATCTGGGCAGGAATTTCGGCATCACGACAGAATCGATCGGTCCCTTCTATTCGTACATGGGGGCGATGAGCATTGTGTTTCGCCTGCTGGTCCTGGGACGCGCCGTCGACAAGTTAGGCGAAATGCGTACGTCCCGGTTCGGCGCGGCATTGCTCGCGTTGGGCCTGGCCGTGATCCCGTTCACCGGGCCCGTGCGATGGCCGCACCTGGTCTACCTCACGATCGCGCTGGCCCTCACGCTGATCCCGCTCGGGGCATCGCTCAATTTTCCGTGCGTCACGGCGACGTTGTCGCGCGTCGTGAGTGACGATGATCGCGGCCTGTACCTCGGCGTCCAGCAGACCTACGGTGGACTCGCGCGCGTGCTGTATCCGCTCGCCGCTGGCGCGTTGTCCGATCACTTCGGAGAGGGAGCACCCTTCTGGCTGTCGGCGGCGCTGGTGGCCAGCACGATCATCATCAGCGGCAACCTGGATCGCTTCACGCGAGACACCGGAGAACACCCCACGCCCATAGCGGCCGTTAAAGAAGCAGCGAAGGTGACACCCGTCATCGCTGAGTAGGGTCCTGCACGCCGCTCTCGTCCTGCGCGATGAGCCGTGCGCCGCGGCCGTACGTGAAGTACGCGTACGCCCACTCGATGAGCACGCTGAGACGATTGCGAAAGCCGGCCAGGTACAGGATGTGGACGAACAGCCAGAACCACCATGCGATGTAGCCCGTAACATGGAAGCGGCCGAAGTCGGCCACGGCCTTATGGCGGCCAATCGTGGCCAGGTTGCCCTTGTCGAGATACTTGAACGGACGAGCGGGCTGGCCTTTGATCCGCGCCAGGATGTTGCGCGCCGCCGAGCGGCCTTCCTGCATGGCAGCGGGCGCGACACCTGGGACTAACGCACCGTTCGCTTGCAGCACCACCGCCAGATCGCCCACCACGAAGACCTCGGGGTGACCGGGCACCGAGAGATCGGGTTGGACGAGCACGCGTCCCACGGCGTCGAGTGGCACACCGAGCGTCCGCGCGAGCGGTGACGCCGCATTGCCGGCAGCCCAGAACACCGATCGCGTGGGGATGCGTTCGTCGCCAAGGAAGACCGCGTTCTGGGTGATGTTGGTAACGCGCGCGTTCGCGCGAACCTGCACACCGAGCTTCGTGAGATCGCGCGCCGCCTTCGCGGAGAGGTCGTCGGGGAAACTCGGCAATACCCGCGGCCCGCCCTCGAGCAGGATCACGCGCGTGCGGCGCGTGTCGATTCGGCGAAAGTCGCGCCGCATGGCATTGTGTGTCACCTCGGGAATCATCCCGGCCAACTCGACGCCGGTTGGGCCGCCGCCCACGATGACGAACGTCAACCACTCATCGCGTGCTTGCTCGTCGTTGCTCTTCTCCGCGTTCTCGAAGGCGAGGAGGAATCGCCGCCGGATCTCCCGGGCATCGGCAATGCTTTTGAGGCCAGGTGCCAATTGCCCCCACTCTTCATGCCCGAAGTACGAATGATTGGTGCCGGTGGCGAGGATCAGATAGTCGTACGGCACCTCTCGCGAGTCGTGCTCGGTCACCACGACACGGCGCGCGAGATCCACGCGATCCACGTTCTCGAGAAACACCGCGGTGTTCGCCTGCCCGCTCAAGAGCGAACGAATGGGCGACGTGATGTCGGTGGGCGCGAGCGCTGCGGTCGCCACCTGATACAGGAGCGGTTGGAAGAGATGGTGATTGGTCCGGTCGAGCACGGTGATACTCGCGTCCGCGCGCGAGAGAGCGCGCGCGGCGTACAGGCCGCCGAACCCGCCACCGATGATCACCACTCGCGGGCGTGTATCCGGGGTCGTGCTCACTGAATGACGACCGTTTCCGTCCGCGACCAGCGGCCTTCCGCCCAACGAGCAAGGAGCGTGATCGCGAGCACGAGCACGATCAACAGCACGCTGTATGCAGCCGCCGTGCCGAAGGCGAAATCCCGAAGCTGGGACAGAATTTCCACGGAGATCGGACGGTTCGCATGGGTGAACAGTACAATGCTGGCCACGAACTCGCCCACGGCGGTGATCGCCGCCAGCATGGCGCCGGCCACAAGTCCGGGTCGGGCGGCAGGAAGGACGACGCGGCGGATGGTGAGCCACCAACTTGCGCCGAGCCCGCGCGCGGCATCCTCGAGCGACGGGTCCATCTGGCGGAGCGATCCTTCGGTTGCGCTCGACACGAGCGGCACGCCGCGCACGAAGTAGGCCAGCGGCAAGATCCAGAAGGTGCCCACGAGCAGGAGCTGGGCGCCGGCAAGGGAATTGCGGTCGAAGGTGGACGCGAGTCCGATGGCGATCGCGGTACCGGGGATCGCCCACGGCAGTGCAACGAGCAATCCAAGGAGCCACTTCCCGCGAAAGCGACGCAAGACGATCAAGTAGGCGGCGACGAAGCACACCACGACGTCGAGCACGGTGGCGATGGCGGTCATCGACACACTGTTGCGGATCGGCACCCAGAGGTCGCTGTCCGTCGCCAGCCGCCGGAAGTTGTCGAGCGTATAATCGGGCGGCAGCACCTGCGTGGTCCACGTGCCATCGCGGGCGAACGATACCAACACCACCATGGCATGCGGAAGGATGAGCACCACGACCAGCGCCACGCCTAACACAGGGGCCAGTGTCCGGGCGAACGGCGAGTGCAATGGCGCGCGCGCGATGGTTCCCTTGGAGGATACGGCGTAGGTGCGGCGCCGCTCGAACCAGCGCAGCAGCAGGAGCGCAGCCACGGCACCCACCGCGAGCACGGTGGTTTCCACATACGCCAGTCCCATCGCCCCATTCAACTTTGACGCGATGATCTGCGTCGACAGCACGCGCAATCCGCCGCCGAAAATGTAGGGTGCCGAAAAGCTACCCAACGCGCTCATGAACACGAGCAGCATCGAACCGGCAAGTGCGGGCGTGAGCAGCGGCAGCGTCACGCGCCGCAGGCGACGCGCGCGCGACGCGCCTAACCCGGCAGCGGCCTCGTCGAGCGATTGATCGAGACGCTCGAGCCCCGCCGACACGAACAAAAAGACGTACACGTACATCGTGTACGCGTGCACGAAGATGATCGCACCTGCACCGTTGAGTGTCCATGGCGCGTGGTCCATGCGGAACAGCGACTGCACGCCGCGGGTCACGACGCCGCTCTCCCCATACAGGAACAGAAACGCCACCACCCCCACCAGGGGCGGCAACGCCGCCGGCAGCGTCGCCACCACGCTCAACACGCGCCGTCCGCGAAACTCGAACCGCGTGAGCAGGAACGCCAGCGGCACGCCCACAGCAGTCGCGGCGATCACCGACCCGACGGCGATGACGATCGTGGTACGCAACGCTTCACGATCCGTGGGGCTGGAAACAAACTCGCGCCAGTAGCGCAGGCCCTCGCCAAAACTCCCAGCAATCACGGAAGCATTGGGGTACACCACGGACCACACCAACAAGAGGAGCACGGGGAGAGCGAGGAGCCATGTGTAGGAGCTGGTGGTTGGCGGCTGGTGGTTGGCAACAGCCCCGACGTCCCTGCCACGCACCTGCTGCATGCGTCGTTTCCAACCACCAATCAGCAACCTCCATCCACCAGTCACGACACCACCGCCACGGGCTGGCGCGTCACGGCCACGAACACTCGATCGCCATCGCGCACGCCGCGCTCGGCGCTGTGCAGCTCGAATTCGATGTCGTCGCTCACGCGCACGCGGTAGGCGAGCAGCGCGCCGGCAAACCGGCGGTCGGTGACGACGCCGGGCCAGACGTTAGGCGTAGCCGCGTCGGCGAGCGCCAGCCCATCGGGGCGGAGTACCGCCATCACACGACCATCAGCTGTGCCCGGCGCCGGCACGGCGCTCAGCGCGCGCGCGACGTCCCCGATGCGCACCGTCACCCGCCCGCCGGTCAGCTCACCAGGCACCAGCGTGGCGCGCCCAATGAACTCGGCCACGTCGCGGGTCGCCGGCTGATCGTACAACTGCTCGGACGTTCCCACCTGAAGGAGTTTCCCCCCTTTGAGCAGTGCGACGCGATCCGCGACGGCGAAGGCATCTTCCTGGTCGTGCGTGACGAACAACGCCGTCACGCCAAGCCGTCGCAGCGTGGCTCGGAGATCCTCTCGCGTACTGCGACGCAACGTGGGATCGAGATTCGAGAGTGGCTCGTCGAGCAGCAGCACGGGAGGCTCGATGATCAGCGCGCGAGCGAGCGCGACGCGCTGCTGCTCCCCTCCGGACAGCGATTGCACCCGGCGCGGCGCCGCGCCCGCCAGACCCACGCTCGCCAACGCTCCAGCCGCGCGCGCGCGCCGGTCGCGTTTGGGAATTCCCCGCGCTTCGAGGCCGAACGCCACATTCTCGCCGACCGTGAGATGCGGGAAGAGCGCGTAGTGCTGAAACACCATGCCGAAGTCACGCCGTTGTGGCGGGAGGGCGGTGATGTCGCGACCATCGAGTATCACCCGCCCATCATCGGGATGCTCGTACCCCGCGACCATGCGCAGCGTGGTGGTCTTGCCGGACCCACTCGCGCCCACGAGGGCAACCAGCTCCCCCGCCGCGATGCGGAGCGATACCGCGTCAACCGCCGCGCGGGTCCCATCGAAACGTCGCGTTAGGCGATCGAGGATCAACCGGCCATCGCTCACCGCGAGCTGTTCCGGATGTGCGAATCCCAGTACTGCATCCACTGGTCGAGATGCTGCTCGAGCATCGCGCGGTCGACCGGCATCGGCGTGATCTGCCTGAGCGCGTCGCGGATCCATTGTGGCAGCGAATCGGCAGGAATATCCGTGCGCACGGGGATGCGATAGAAGCGCGCGGCTGCATCCTCGAGTGCACGCTTCGACGTCACAAATTCGTAGTATTGTCGAGCGATCTCGGGATGCTTGCTGCCCTTCACCAGCGCGATCGCGTCGACCAGCAGCGGCGTACCGCTGCGCGGGATGGTGTATTTCACCGGGATGTGGTATCGGTCGCGGAGCATGGCCAGGTCGGGCATGTCGAACAGCGTGATCAATCCCTCCTGTCGTCCTAGTTTCTGGTACAGGATGGTGGGATTGAGCGTGTATTCTTTGGTTTGCGCGTCGAGCCGCCGCAACCACTCGTAGCCCTGTTCGGGCGAGCCTGTTTCGCGAATGCTGCGCAGGATGATCGCGCCGAAAATAGCACGCATGCTTCCCGACGCGATGGGGTCGCGGATGAGCACTTTCCCCTTCCACTTCGGATCGAGCACGTCATTCCAGTCTTTGGGCGCGGCCGAATCGCTGACCGCCTGGCTGTTGTAGCCAATGACCTCGGGGGTGAGGTACGTGCCATACCAGAGATCGTTGGGATCATGGCTGTCCGCAGGAACCGCGCCGGCCCACGTTGGGCGATAGGGTGCCAGCAACCCTTCCCGGGCCGCGCGTTGAAAAATTTCTTCGGGCGCGCCGAACCAGACATCGGCCTGCGGGTTGGCCTTCTCGCCACGGAGCCGGTCAATGATGTCCTGCGACCCCATGTCTGCAGACTGCACGTCGACGTCCGGGTGCGCGGCTTCGAACCCCTTCTCGTAAAACGACAACAGATCGTTGCCGTGCGGCGAGTAGACGGTGAGCACGGTGCGCCGCGGCCCGCGCTGGCAGCCGGCAACCGCGGTCAGGGCGATAATGGCCGCCACGCCAGCCGCACGGGTGTACCTCACCGCGGGTTAGGCGTGCTGTCCGTGCCGGCGGCGCGCGGTGCTTGGTTCACGCCTAACATGTTGAGGAACAGCCGGGACGCCCCGGGATTGCCCGCCGGAAGCTGCCTGAACAGCGACAGCGTGGTGTACACGTACATCCCGGCTCCCCATCGCGCCTCGAGAATCGCGCCGTTGTTGGATGTCTCGTCCGGATCGTTCATCGCAATCGGCGTGATGTAGCGCGGATCGATGGTGGACGGCATGTACAGCGCGCGTTCCTGGACCCACCCGTCCCAGTCGGCGGCACCGATTCGGTTAGGCCAGTTGAGCACAGGGTCATTGGGGCGCAGGATGCGCACAACGGCTTTCTCGTCGGTGACACGGGCGGCGGGCCGCGTGAGCTCGATTGGATACGGTAAGCGGCCCGGGTCGGTCATTTCAACCTGACCGTACTGCACTACCATCGTCCCGCCGCTCCGCACCCAGTCGAGCAGGCGGCCGTTGGCGGCGGCCAACTCCGGGTGCGCTTCGTAGGCGCGGGTGCCGATCACGATCGCGCTGTACCGCGATAGGTCCACCGTCGCGAGGCGCGCCGGATCGAGCAGCGTGATCGGCACGCCTAACTCTTGAAGCATCGGCGCGACATTGTCGCCCACCCCGCGAACGTAGCCGACGTCCAACCGCGGCGGCAGCGCCGCATCGACGACGTGGAGGTCTACGATGGCCGGACGATAGAGCTTCTGGGGGCGGATATGGCTGTACTCGATAGGCACGTATCCCACCGTGAACGCCTGGTCGCCGCTGCGCGCGACTGCGGCAACCTGATACGACCCGGGCGCCAGTTGTCCCGTAACATCGAACGTCACCGTCGCCGCCGCGCCGAATCCCGGCAGGTGTACGTCGCGCGCCGCCGAATCGGCGTGCAACCCGGCGGGCAGCGTGAGCGACACGCTCACATCGCGCGGCGTGGTCACGCCGGACACGAGATGCACCTGCACCGATCGCGACAGCGGGCTGTTCGCACGTGCCAGTTCCACGGTACGATCGAGCGTGACGGCCACCGGCGGCACGACGGCGACGGGCCGCTCCAACTCGCCACGCACGGGGTCGGCGTAGCGGCGCACCACCGGAACATCGGTCACCAGCGCGCCGCCATCGAGCACCACGCGGACCTGCGTTCCCGCGTCGCGCACATCATCGGAGCGCCCATCGATGGGCACGCTGAACATGTCGCCGCGGCGCGGCGTGACGAGCCACCACGGCTGGGTGATCGAGCCCCCGTGCACCCACGTGGTATCGGTGTGCGCGCTGTCCGGAAGAATGATAGTCCCGCCGCGCGACGGCCCCGAGCCCGCGGCAGGGCTGCCGCCACGGGACATCGCGGCGGTTGCCGGCGACTCGACCGACACCCGCGAAGACCCCTGGTCGTACACGGTGACCGCCACGGGAATCGAATCGCCCACCGCCACGGCGTCGCGTGGCGCGATGGCCTCGACCGTGATGCCGCGCGCCAGCAGCAGCGCGCGCGTGACGCGGCGCAGCCCGTCCTCCACCGACGGCATCACGTCGCCGCCGCCGGCACGCGACGACGCCCGCGCGTCCGTGGCCAATTGCGCCAGCGCGGCCCGCGCGCGTTCGAGCGCGGGGACTCCGGTGGCTGGATCGGCGAGACGCAGGGTGCGGCGCGCTTCCTCGCTGGCCGCGGCCACCCGTTCCACCGCCGCGCGATCCGCCGGCCGCGACACCTGCGGCACGAGCCTTCGCCACGTGGTATCGATGCCCTCGAAGATCGAGCGCTCCTTGCTCGGATCGGATGCGGTGCGCACGCGGGAGCTTTCGAGGCGCACCGAGCCGGTCTGTGCGCCTAACTGGCCGAGTCTGCCGAATCCCTGGGACTTGTGCTGCGAGCGGCTCTCGGCGGCGATCTGGGCGTACGACTGGCCGAGCAGCGGATCGTACGCGCCGGCGTTGTACGTGAGCGTCGCGCCCTGGCCCCCCCAATACGATCGCGTGCGATAGAACTTGAGCGGAGTCCACGCGCCATACCCGGCCGTGGCGGACCGCGGAAAGCGCACGGTGTCCATGGCTGCGTCGTACGCTTCACGGGCCACGATGCCGGCCACCTGGTGCTGCCCGTGCCCGTCCCGCGGCGTGCCCGAAAACACGGACACGATCACCTGCGGCCGGAACGCCCGGACGACGGTCACCACATCTTCGAGCACCGAGTCGTGCGGCCAATGCTCGAACGATTCGGCGCTGGTCTTCGAGAATCCGAAGTCGTATGCCCTGGTGAAGTACTGATGCGCGCCATCGATGCGCCGCGCGGCCAGCAGTTCTTCGGTGCGGATTACGCCTAACGCATCGCCTAACTCGTCGCCGATCAAGTTCTGGCCGCCGTCGCCGCGCGTGAGCGACAGGTACGCCACATCGGCGTGATGGCCCAGCGCGAGCCAGGTGATGAGCCGCGTGTCCTCGTCATCCGGATGCGCGCCAATCACGAGCACGCGAACCGTCACCGGAAGTCCCTGGACGAGCTCGCCGAGCGCCGCCGCGCCGCGCGACTGGGCCGGAAGCACGCGCGGAGCGGCGATGGCGAGCGACAGTGCGGCGAGCGCGTAGCGTAGATTCATCTTGGCACAGGTACACGGTGAAGGAGTGGAGCGGCCGACGCCCTCCGCTCCGCGGCGCCGTACCCGGAACACCTCGGCGCCGACGCTACAGACTCCCGCCGGCTCCCGCCACCCCGACGGCAACCGCCACTGTCATGGCGTCGGCGGCGATCTTCGCCTGCTGCTCAGTATGCGCGTTGGCGTAGCCTTCCGCCGGACTCGCGCGCTCCGGACGACCAATGTACCGAATGGGCAGCGTGTTCCCGACCGCCGCCCGCAGGCGCGGCGCGACGAACGTCCACGCACCCATGTTCTTCGGCTCCTCCTGCGCCCACACAACCTCCTCGACAGCGGTGTAGCGATCGAGCACCGCGGCAATCGCTTCGTGCGGCCACGGGTACAGCTCCTCGACACGCACCAGCGCCACGGCGCTCTCCGCTCCGTGCGCCGCCAATTCGTAGTAGAGCTTCCCCGTGCAGAACACGATGCGGCGCACCTGCTCCGGCACGAGCCCGGGAGTGCGATCGTCGATCACCGAGTGGAACGTACCCGTCGTCAAGTCGCCAAGGCGAGACGCCGCCTGCGGGAGACGCAACAGACTCTTCGGTTGCATGAGCACCAACGGCCGACGTTCCGATGCGAGCGCTTGGCGGCGCAGCACATGGAAGAACTGCGCAGGCGTCGTCGGAGACACGACACGCAGATTATTCTCCGCCGAAAGCTGAAGAAACCGCTCGACGCGCGCGCTCGAATGCTCCGGGCCGCCCCCCTCGTACCCGTGCGGCAGGAGCAGGACGACACCCGAGTCCTGTCCCCACTTGGCGCGGTCCGGCGCAATGAACTGATCGATGATCGGCTGCGCTACATTGGCGAAGTCGCCGTACTGCGCCTCCCAGAGCACGAGCGCGTCGGGCGCCGCAACGCTGTACCCGTAGTCGAATGCCAGCACAGCCATTTCGGAGAGCGGCGAGTTATAAATCTCGAATCGCCCCGCGGCACCACGAATGTGTTGCAGCGGCGTGTAGGTCGTACCACGCTCGTAGTCGTGAAGCACGGCCTGACGGTGCGAGAACGTACCGCGCTCGGAATCCTGCCCGGTGATGCGCACGGACACGCCCTGCGCCAGCAGCGAAGCCCAAGCCAGCGCCTCGGCGTGGCCCCAGTCGATGCTCCCGCCATCGCCCATTGCCGTGCGACGGCGCTCGAGCAGCTTGGCCAACTTGGGCATCGGGTTGAAGTCGGCGGGCCACGTGAGCAACTGCTCGTTTAGCACGTGAAGCGTGTCGGCGGACACGCTGGTGTTCACAAGCGCCACGCTGCTCGCGGCGTCGTGATGGCTGCCGTTCTGTGCCGGAGCTGGCGCGGCTTTCACCTGCGTGTGCACGCGATCCAGAGCGCTCTGTACATCGTCGTCGAGCGCCTTCACTTCGGCCTCGGACACGAGATGCTCGGCCACCAGCCGACTCGCCCACACCAAGCGGGGCGACGGGTGCGACCGGATGGCGGCGTAGAGGAGCGGCTGCGTAAATGCCGGCTCATCGGTCTCGTTGTGGCCCCACCGACGGTAGCCCACGAGGTCGATCAAGAAGTCCTTACCGAACCGCTCACGATAGGCCAGTGCGAGCCACACGGCGACCACGCACGCCTCGGCGTCGTCGCCATTCACATGAACGATCGGGACCTCGAACCCCTTGGCCAGGTCGCTTGCGTAGTAGGTGGAGCGACCGTCGCGCGGGTCGGTGGTGAACCCCACCTGGTTGTTCGAGATGATGTGCAGCGTGCCGCCGGTCTGATATCCGCGCAGGTGCGAGAGGTTGAACGTCTCCGCGACCACGCCTTCGCCGGGAAACGCCGCGTCGCCGTGGACGAGCACCGGCAACACACTGGCCTCGTCGCGCTCTCCGGTCGGCTCGCCTGTTTCACCGCGCCTCCGCTGGAGCGCGCGGGCAACGCCCTCGACCACCGGGTTCACCATCTCGAGATGGCTCGGATTGGGCAGCAGCACCACGTGCACGGACTCGCCGCCGAGCAGCTCCCGCACCGTGCGCGCCCCCAGGTGGTACTTTACGTCGCCCGTGTCGTTAGGCGCGTTAACGCTCGCGTGTTTTCCCTCGAAGTCCTCGAAGATCGCGGCCACTGGCTTGTCAAGCACGCGCGTGAGCACGTTGATGCGGCCGCGGTGCGCCATACCGATCACGACTTCGCGCGCGCCAGCGCGCGCCGCGCCGTCGATCGCGGCGTCGAGCATTGGCACCAGCGCGTCGGTGCCTTCGATCGAGAAGCGCTTGTAGCCCTGATAGGCGAAGCCGAGAAAGCGTTCGAGCCCATCGACTTCGGTTAGGCGGCGGAGGACGGCTTTCTTTTCGTCGAGCGTGAGGGTGCGGCGCATCTCTCCGCCTTCGATCGCGCGCCGGAACCACTCGCGCTCGGCCTCCTCTTCGATGTGTTCGAACTCGAAGCCGATGGTCGACGAATAGATCGCGCGCAGACGGGTGACCGCCACGGCTGCGGTCGCATCGTTGAGAAAGCCGAGCGCCGTACCGGGAATTGCATCGAGATCGGCCGAGGTGATGCCATGGAACTCTGGCTTGAGCTCCGCGGCGCTCAACGGCGGCGAGCCAAGCGGGTCAAGCTGGACATCTAGATGCCCGTATTGACGAATAGCCTGCACCAGCGCCGCGGCACCGGCCACCTTGCGCAGAAAAGCCGCGTCCGCGGTGGCCGCAGTATTGGTCGCGAGTGCCGCGGAGGGAGCCCCGCCGCCAATGCTCTGGGCGAACGTAAAGAACTGGCGCCACGAGGCGTCGACGGATGCTGGGTCACGGAGATAGGACTCGTAGAGCCCAGCGACGTAGCCGTCGTTGAAGGCATTGATGATCGGCAGTGTGCTCATGATCGTAAATCTATAGGAGGTGCGACGTCATCGGGACTCGGCAGCAGAGACTCGGAAGCTGTAGACGGGACGGGAAATCGCAGAGCAGTTCGATGCGTCGAGCAATACGGCGCTCCCAGCGGGCGGCCGGAACCCTTTACCTTGGGGACACAGAAATCGTCCCCTCCTCGTAGGGTCTCGTACCGGTCACGGATGGGCAGCGCGGAACGTGGCGTCTGCCGCTAGGTAGAGCACGAAGGAATATCGGGGCGCGGTAGGTAGCTGATCCGTTGCAATTCACCATGCGAGTTGCAAATCGCTACCGCCGAACGGAGCAACCGAAGGCCGATTGACTGTGTAAGATCATGTGGCGTAACAACTTACATATAACAACCAATCTGGCACCAGCCCTGCTCTACTCCCGGCCGAACCCACGCTGTCACTGAATCGCGACTCTGCTCGCGACAACCGATCCCGGAGGATCACTCTAATGCGTCTCAACGGAAAGAAGGGCTTCACGCTGATCGAGCTGCTGATCGTAGTGGTCATCATCGGCATCCTCGCGGCGATCGCGATTCCGAAGTTCGCGAGCACGAAGGAGAAGGCGTACATCGCGTCGATGAAGTCGGACCTTCGTAACCTGGCGACGTCGGAAGAGGCGTACTTCTCCGACAAGAACTTTTACTCGGCTACCAACGCGGTCCTGAACTTCACGCCGTCGACGGGCAACGCAATTGCGATTACGGTTTCCGGGACTGGCAGCACTGGCTGGCATGCAGTCGCGACCAACCCCCGCGTGACGAGCATTGCGAGCTGTCAGGTCGGCGTTGGCACGGACACGACCACGGCTGCTGACGGTGTGGTTACCTGCCCGTAATGTCGCTCTCTGAAGAAGCACGGATGGGCCAGGCGAAAGCCTGGCCCATTCTTTGTTTCACGGGGGTCCTTGCGTGTGGCGTGCGGTGAGCGCGTTAGACACGCGCTCCACAGTTGCATCGTCGGGCGTCTGAAGAATGGCAATGAGGTTTCCGGATTCGATGTAGTGCGGCGTGTCGAGCGTTGGCAGCCCATGCAGCGTGGTGTCGAGTCCCGCCGCGTCGCGCATGCGGGCGCCTCGCCCCGAATAGAGGTATAGCGCCAGGGTCCCGCGCCCCACGTGGAGCAGATGGCCGGGCGCATGAAGCTCACTGCGATGCGCTTCCTGGCCAGAATCAGTCACTACGAGCCCAGCCTCGCGCAGGCGTTTGATGACCTCGGGAACCGACCACGCATCGCTCGCAAGCATGGCACTGTCGGCGCTCGAGAGCGGCGCCGGAGCCGCGGCCACGTCCGCAGCGCCGCGAGCTCCGGCGGCGTTCGGATGCCGCTCGCCCCCCCCCGGGCATGCGGTCAAGGCTAGCACGAACGCGCCAACGCACCACGCGTAGCCGAGGGCCACATGTCGCTCAGCCGTCTCGCACCACACGTAGCAGTATCTCGACGTCGCGCGTACGTCGGCGCGCCGAGCACGCGGTAGCATTGAGGACCGTGCGCTCGACGTCGGCCGCATCGATCGATGGCAAGTACAGAAATCCCGCGATGGCACGACTCTCCATGAGGTGCGCTTCCTGCGGCCGGCGAGTGAGACTCACGGCGACGATGAGTGCATCGGACGGCTGGGCATCGCGCTGCCGTACGCTGCGCTGCGCGGCGGCGCGGAGGTCGTAATCGCAGATCACTACGTCAGGACTGTTGGTGCGCGAGGCATCCAGGCCTTCGCGCAGTCCGACCACAGACTCGCACTCGATCCCCGCACTGCGAGCGATCGAGCAGATGTGATCGCCGAGGAAGCTGTGTCGCGAGATACACACGGCGCGCATGCGGGCAATATAGCAGGGGTCAGTGGGGAGTATCGGAGCGTGGGCAGTGGGGGAACGATGCCCGTAGCACGTAGCGGGAACGTAGCCGAAGTGGGGCGTGGGAGAACTGCGTTAGTAACGACGCCCGTAGAAAGTGGAGTCGTGCTCCAATTCGCGTCGCCCACACCCGCCGTTTTGGGCATGCGTCGGAGTTGATCGCCACTCTCTACGAGCGTCGTTACTAACGTAGTTCTCCAACGCTCAGGAGGCGTAGCAGTATGAGCATCCTCTTTCTTGCGCGCGGTTCACGCCCCAGACGCCGCTCGGGAGCAGCGTGATCCCCGGGATCACCGCCGCGGTCCATTCGGCTTTCGCCGCCGCCTTGTCGACGCCGATTGCATCGGCGCGCATGCCGCTGATGATGCCGAGGGCGATGCTGCACACGCCGAAGATCACGCCGCGCTGTTGCAGCTTGTCGATAGACATTCCGGGGAACATGAGTTCGCCCTCACCGGCATGGTAGAACGGGTTGCGCTCGGCGGGCGCCTTGGTCTTGGGATCGTTGATCTTGAACGCGTCGCCCAGCTTGTACTTGGCCCAGATGGGATCCGTGAAGGCAAGCGGGATCGCTTCGTGGCGCAGCACAACCACGGCACTCAGGTCGCTGTCCGGCGCGTTGCTGGCCTGGTTGTTTGTGTCGAGGAAGATCATCGACCAGACGAGCGAGAAGCCGTTGTTCCAGGTTACGGCGTCGTAAGACTGCCGGTGCTTACCGTGCACCTCGGGCCAACGTTCGAGATCGGGGGATCCCGGCACGGGGTCGGTAACCCTTCGTTCCGCGGCGTGCAGGCGTTCCGCCAGCGTTCCGCCCATGCCTAACGCCAACGACGCGGCGGCGATGGTGCCCAGAAAGCCGCGGCGGGGGGTTGCGGGTGCATCGTGTCGAGTCATGAGGTGCCTCCTCCAGTGTGGGGTCGTCCAGGAACGGAGCCTGCGGCCAGCGTGATCGTCAGTTTTTACGTGATGCGCCGCGCGTAGCGTACGCGACATCCGGCGGCGCCCAACCGTTAGGCCAGTCGTTCTCCTTGCCGGGAAAGTCCGGCCGTGGGCGCGACACAATGAACGCCGCGGCGTCGAAGGCCTGTTGATCGTTCAACGAGCCCGGGCGATCGAACGGCATGTTGTCGCGGATGAACGCGGCGGCCGTCCGCAGACGGGCCATGCCGGCGCCGATGTTGAACGATCGCGACCCCCAGAGCGGCGGCGCAACCACAGTCCCTGAACCATCAGCGCCGTGGCAGCGTGTGCATTGCTGGGTGAAGATCGCGCGGCCGCGCGCGGTGTCCCCGATGAGCGGGGTCAGCGTGCGCAGGCCCTGCCCTTGTACCGAGGCGCCGATGGGTACGCCGCGCGAGATCCACGCGAGGTAAACAACCACGTCACGCATGTCCGATCCATCGGCCGGGAGCGCGCGCCCGTTCAGGCTGCGGCGAAAACAATCGTTGATGCGGTCTTCGATGGTATAGGCGCGTCCGGTGCGGGCGCTGTAGGTGGGGTACCGCGCCGAGACGCCGACCAGCGGCGAGGCGTTCGCGCGCCGCCCGTCATCCAGATGGCAACTCAGGCAGCGCAAGCGGCTCCGCACCTGCTTGGGGAGGCTGTCCGCCGTCGCCGCCAGCAAGGCGTGCCCGCGCCGTATCGACTCGCCTAACGGTCCGGCCGGAATTTCACTATCCGATGGAGCGCGAAGGGGGACGACCGTGCCGTGCGCCGCGGCCGGCGTGCTCCATGCCGGTCCCGGCGCGGTTGCCATGCTGGCGGGGTGTGTCGGGGGGGGGCGGGGGGGCGTGTCCGGTCGCGCGCCGTTGCAGGCGAGCAGCGCCGCGAGGCATCCAGCGCTACTCGCGCAGCGCTGGAGAGGAGTCAAGACACGCATCGACAGCCTCACACGCGAGGTGGCAGCTGGTCGCCGGCGAAGGCGCGCGACACGATACCACGACGCACCGATGCTAAATCGCTCCGATGCGAAACGCCAGAGCCCGCCAACCAACGCCGGGTCAACCGGCGGTAGCTGTTTCCAGCGCGGCGAGTGAGGAGGCGCGGGTTGGTGCCTCCCACGCAAACGTACCCGTGGCGCCCGGTGCTCGACCAAAGTGTCCGTAGGCGGCGGTGGGATAGTAGATCGGGCGGAGTAGATCCAAATCCCGAATGATGGCGTACGGGCGAAGATCGAACGTGGACGCGACGCGCGCCTCGAGGTCGGCGCGCGGCAGCACCGACGTCCCGAACGTCTCCACCATCACCGACACCGGTTGGGCGACGCCGATGGCGTACGCCACCTGCACTTCGCATCGTTCCGCCAATCCCGATGCGACGACGTTCTTGGCGACCCAACGCGCGGCGTAGGCCGCCGAGCGGTCCACCTTGGACGGATCCTTCCCGCTAAACGCGCCGCCGCCGTGGCGCGCCGACCCGCCGTACGTGTCGACGATGATCTTACGTCCAGTTAGGCCGGTGTCGGTGGCCGGCCCGCCCTCGGTGAACGCACCGCTCGGGTTCACCAGCACCGAGTCGCGCCACCCGGTGGGCAGCATAGCCGCGGGAATGATCGCGGGAATGACCTGTTCGATCACGTACTCCTTGATTGCCGGTTGGGCGACCGTTGGTGCGTGCTGCGTGGACACGACGATCCGCGTGACGTCGGTTGGGCGTCCGTCGCGGTAGCGAACGGATACTTGGGACTTGGCATCGGGGCGGATCCACGCCGCGTGGCCGGCCTTACGGCGGCGGGCAAGCTCTTCCACCAGTCCGTGCGCGTACGTGATGGCCGCCGGCATGAGCTGCGGCGTTTCGTTGGTCGCGTAGCCGAACATGAGCCCCTGGTCGCCGGCGCCTTGCTGCTCAGCGTCGACCTTCTGATCGACGGCGCAATGGATCTCGCTCGATTGCGGATGGAGCCGCACGTCGATGCGCGCGGTCTCGTGTCCGAAGCGGTCGTCGAAGCCGTCGTAGCCGGTGTCGAGGATGACCTGGCGCGCGAGGCGTTCGAGCTCGGAGCGATCCACGGGCGCGGCGCAGCGTGTTTCGCCGGCGATGCAGACGAAGTTGTTGGTGACGAGTACTTCGCAGGCGACGCGCGAGCGCGGATCGCGGGCCAGGTGAAGGTCGAGCACCGCATCGCTGATGCGGTCGGCGAGTTTGTCGGGGTGGCCTTCGGACACGGACTCGCTGGTGAACACGAAGGCATCGGGGCGTGCAGGCGTCATGCGTCAGGCTCCTGGGAGGACCGCTCCTCTCACCGGCCTGAACGACACAGCCCGGCGAGCGGACATCGCCCCCGGGCTGTTTGCACAGATCTCGTGAGCGTTTTAGCGGAATTTTTTACGCGGCCGCAATCGCTTCAAATCGCCGCGGATGTATTGGACGCTGCAAGTTCGTTGCGGGGACGGAGGCTGTCAATGCGTGCAGCGGGCACAGCCACTCACCGGGCGATGCCGGCGCCCCCCTACGCGCCCGGAACCCGCACGCGAAACACTCTGCCCTTGCCAACCGTGCTCTCCTCGGTGATCGTGCCGCCGAGTAGTTGCGTTAGGCGGCGGGAGACGCTCAAGCCGAGTCCCGTGCCGCCGGCACGGCGCGTAGAATGCTGCTCGATCTG
>JANWIF010000094.1 GCA_025450035.1 Gemmatimonadaceae bacterium | reverse complement strand
CGGCCCATGACTCCTCCCAAGGTAGTGCGTTGCGAGATCGACTGGCCCGGACGGTCGAGCGACACACGCCCCGGCCTGCAGTAAAGGCCCCCCCTCCGTGACCGCGCCAATCCGAGCAGCCGCCGCCATCCTCCGCACCGTTGGATCATGACTTCTTCCTCGCCAGCAACCTACCACGCCGGATCGGCGGAGGATGCGCTCCGCGATCTGGCGAGTAGGCGCTCGGGGCTCTCGGACACCGAAGCTGCCGCACGACGGCGGCGCTTCGGCCCTAACGCGCTCCGAGCCACGAAACGGACGTCGGCGTGGACGATCCTTGTGGATCAGTTCCGAAGCGTGGTCGTACTGCTCCTCATCGCGGCAGTGGGGGTCGCGCTCGCGATTGGCGATCTGCTGGAGGCCGCGGCGATCGGCGTCGTGCTGGCCATCAACACGCTACTCGCCTTCGTCACGGAATTGCGCGCGCGCCGCGCGATGGAAGCGCTGCTGCGGCTCGAGACGCCGCGCGCCGTGGTACTTCGGAATGGGCGCCGGCTGGAGATCGATGCGCGCGAGCTCGTTCCCGGCGACGTTGTCCAGGTTGAGCCGGGACAACTGGTGCCGGCCGACGCGCGCGTGCTGCGCGCGACCGACCTCCGCACGAACGAGGCGCCGCTCACGGGCGAATCGCTCCCCGCCTCGAAATCCGTTGAGCCGGTGCCCGCGGATACGCCGCTGCCAGAGCGCAGCAACATGCTCTACAAGGGAACAACGGCGGTCGCCGGCACTGGCCAGGCGCTCGTGGTGCGCACGGGTATGGACACGGAGCTCGGGCGCATCGGTGGACTCGTGGCCGGCATCCGCGCCGAGCGGACGCCGCTCGAGCGCCGGCTCGACGCGCTCGGCCGTCGCCTGGGTTGGCTCGCGCTGGCCGTGGGAGCCCTCGTCGCCGTCGTTGGCGCGCTGCAGCATCTGCCGCTCGGTCGCATGATCGAAACGGGGATCGCGCTCGCGATCGCGGCCGTCCCCGAGGGACTTCCCGCCGTCGCAACCATCGCACTGGCCGTCGGCGTGCGGCGGATGGCACGGCGCCACGCACTCGTTAGGCGACTGCCATCCGTGGAGACGCTTGGCTCGGTCACGGTCATCTGCACCGACAAGACGGGCACGCTCACCGCGGGCGAGATGACCGTCACCGTGCTGGCGCTCGACGGGCGCACGATCACGGTCACGGGTGCGGGCTACGAGCCTGAAGGGGCGTTCGTCGAAGACGGCCGAACGCTGTCCCCGGTCAACGACTACCCCCTTCGCCAGGCGCTCTTCATCGGAATGATGGCCGGCCATGCCGATGTCGAGCGAGGCGCCGACGGGTGGCTGGTGCGCGGCGACCCCACAGAGGCCGCGCTGCTCGTCGCCGCACGCAAAGCGGGCCTGTCGCGGCAGCGGGCACTCGCAGAGCAGCCGCAGGTGGGCGAAGTGCCGTTCTCGAGTGAACGCATGCTCATGGCCACGTGTCATCAGTCGCCTAACGGCGAGTTCGTTGCGTACGTGAAGGGCGCGCCGCGCCGCGTCGTCGAGCTGTGTGGGCAGATGCTCACGACCCACGGCGAGCAGCGCCTTGACGAGCGCGGGCGCGAGCGATTCGCGGCGCGGAACGACGACCTCGCCGCCCGCGGCCTGCGCGTCCTGGCCCTCGCTTGCGGTCGGGTGTCACGGGCGGCTGAGGCGGCCCTCCACAACCTCACGTTCGTCGGGTTCGCCGGCATGATCGACCCCGTTGCCGCTGGGGTGAAGGACACCATTCGGGTATTCCGCGAAGCCGGTATCCGCACGGTGATGATCACCGGCGACCAGCAGCTCACGGCCGAGGCGATCGCACGGGATCTCGGGATCCTCGCGCCGGGCAACGAGGTGCTCGATGGGCGGACGCTCGCGCACCTGTCGGACGTCGAGCTCGCCGCCCGCGTGGAGCGGGTCGGCGCGTTCAGTCGCGTAAGCCCGGAGGACAAGCTCGGGATCGTCACTGCGTACCAGCGTCGCGGCGAGATCGTCGCGATGCTCGGTGACGGCGTGAACGATGCGGCCGCGCTCAAGAAGGCCGACGTGGGCGTGGCAATGGGCATTCGCGGCACCGACATAGCCAAAGAAGCCGCCGCGGTGGTACTCCTGGACGACCGCTTTCAGACCGTCGGCGCCGCGGTGGAAGAAGGACGCGTCGTATTCGACAACATCCGGAAGTTCGTGTTCTATCTCTTCAGCTGCAATCTCGCGGAGGTACTCTCATTGCTCGTGGCGGGGGTGCTGGGGCTCCCACTCGCTCTGCTCCCGCTGCAAATCCTCTGGCTCAATCTCGTGACCGATACGTTCCCGGCTCTGGCGCTCGCCGCCGAGCCGGCCGAGCGCGGCATCATGCAGCGGCCACCGCGAGACCCTCAGCAGGAAATCCTGTCCGCCCGTTTTCTCGGCAGCATTGCGCGGTACGCCGGTCTCATTACGGCGGTGACGCTCATTGCCTTCGCCATCGGCCTTCACGACACCGATCCGACCTCGAACCGGGCCGTGACGATGAGCTTCATGACCCTCGCGCTCGCGCAGGCGTTTCATCTGGGCAACGCGCGCAGCCGCACGCCCGTGCTCGCCCCGCGCCACGCCTTCGCCAATCCCTACGCGTTGGGCGCGGTCGCAATCGTCGTGGTGCTCCAAGTCCTTGCCATTTACGTCTCGACGCTTGGCAGGATGCTCCACACGCAACCGCTTGAGTGGAAAGACTGGTTGATCGTCGTGGCACTCGGACTGACTCCCGCGCTGGTGGGCCAGACGGCCAAGCTGCTCCTGCCGCGCGCTCCGTAAGTCCGCGCAATACGGTCGTGGAGTCACGATGGGTTTTGCACTGCGGTGAGCGCGGGGCACGCGAGGCTGCACACGCGGTTAGCGACCAGCGTCACTGCTCAGGTCCGGGGTGAAGGCCGCCGTACTCCTCCTGGTAGATGCGAAGAATCGCGAAGAAATATGAGATGGCCAGTGGCCCGAGCAGGAGTCCGGCGATGCCCATCAGCCTTACTCCGGCGAACGCACCAACCAGCGTCACCAGCGGATGCAGACCCGACACGCGGCGGTACACCATGGGTCGCACGACGTTGTCGACGTTCGAAGCAATGATCAATCCGATGAGCGCGAGTGTCACTGCGGCCGCGTAGCGGCCACTCCAGAGAAGCACGAAGACGCCGGGGCTCCAGACGATCGCGCTCCCGAGTACTGGCAGGATGGATACCACCGCCGTTACCACGCCCCAGACGAGTGGATTGGGCAAGCCGACCAGCCAGAAGGACAACCCGATCGTCGCGCCCTGAGATAGCCCGGTCGCCACGATACCGAGAACCGTAGCTTCCGTGACGCTCGTGAAGCGCGCGCGCAGCGCATTCGCCCCCGCGTCGGAGAACGGGATCATCGGACGGATGTACGGCCATCCCGCATCGCGCGACCGCAGCAGGTAGTACGCTCCGACTACCGCAATCACGAGGTTCAGCAGCGCGTGCGTGATCCCTCCGAACAACGCGAGCGCCTGTCTCGACAGCAGCGCGATCAGCGCTTCGCCCCCGCGCGCCAGTTGCGCACCGGCGTCCCACGGTCCGAGACGTAACGTGCCGAGTCGGGCGAAAGCGTCACTCTGGATGACTCGCCCCAGCGCGCCGGGCGCCTGCTGCACAGCCACCCCCGTGAGATACGCCGCTGGGAGGAACAGCAGCACCAGCGCCGCGACGCTCAGCGAAACCGCTACTGTCTTGGCGCCAAAACGTGGCCCGAGTCGGCGATACGTAGGCGCGCAGAGCACGTAGACAACTGCGGCGCCCAGCAAGCCGGACGCGTACGGCATGAGTGCGATGAAGAGGCCCGCAGCGAGGGCGGCAATGATGAGCCGCGCCTGCACAGCCGGCGGCGGCGCGCCGACCGATTGTCCTGGCTTGGTCAATGATCACACCCCGTGCTAGTCGCTGGCCAACCCACCCACCCCCCCCCCGCAAATCTCGTCTCGGGCGCTCGCCGCCGCTGGCGGGGAACGTCCAGCACTCGTGTCAGGCAATGCCCGACGCCACTCCCATGCCGGAATCTCCCCGACACGCGCGAAGCACCGACCTGACAGACATGGCGCCCGGCCGTCGCGATCTTGCAGACGTTCCCGAGGAACGGCTGACACTATCAAATCGACACGTCGCACGCGGAGCGCCTCGCGTTCGCACAGTCGCCCGCCGTGCAAGGAGGATCATCGTGATCACCGATCACAACATGCCCAGGATGGTGCCGCCCGATGGCACGGCCCACGTCGCGCCGCCCGCAACCAAAGCCCATCACGATCCGGTCAAACGCACGATGCTGGTCGCGACGAGTGGCCAAGACGGAACCGCTGCGCTGCGCGCGGCCGAGCTGCTTGCGGCACGCGATAGTTCCGACGTCGTTGTCCTGTCGGTCATCGAACCCAACACGATGCCTGCCTACGCGCCGCAGCTTGGTTTCCTTTCCCCCGAACGCGACACCGTTCGCGCCGAGGCTCGTCTGGCAGCGGTGGCGCAGCAACTCGAGCAGTTGCACAATGTGCCTGGTGGGGGACCCGCGTGGCCGATCGAGATCCAGCTCGGTGCGGCCCCCGACGCGATCGTCGAGGAAGCTCGTCGGCGAAAAGTGTCGCTCATCATCATGGATAGCGGCCGCCACGACGCAATCGCTCGTCTGCTAACGGGAGAAACCACGCTCCGGACGATCCGGCGCGCCGAGTGTCCGGTGCTCGCCGTCGGAGGCGCGTTCAACGCGCTGCCGCGAGTCGGGGTGGCAGCGATCGACTTCAGTCCGTCGAGCATCGTGGCAGCGCGAGCCGCCCTCGGGCTGCTCGCGGACGGCGCAACGCTGCACCTCGTGCACGTGTGGTCGCGGAGCGGCAGCAATCATCCATCGGAGCTGACGCGGGACGAGGCATACGAGCGCAAATTGCCAGGGATGTTCGATCGCGTAGAAGAGGTTCTTCACGCTCTGCGCAGCATCACGCTGCACCCGATTTCCCTGCTCGGTACGCCGGTCGAGGAAATCTTGCAGTTCGCCACGTCACAAGGCGCCGATCTCATCGCCGCCGGTAGACGCGGACACGGGATCTTCGAGCGTCTTCTAGTCGGTAGCGTCACCACCGCGCTTGTGCGCAGCGCGCCCTGCTCCATGTTGGTCACCCCCGAGCCGGGTCCAGCCGATGCGGACGAGCTGGCGCGGTCCGTCATGGGCGTGTTCGAGAGCGGCACGTCCAACGATTGGGCCATCCGACTCGAAGGCTTTTCGCGCCGGAACTTGGGCCGCCGGACGATACTTGAGGTGGACGATCCGCACGTCGGCAAACAGATGCAGGCGAGCGGCTACTCCTTACTCGGCGCCACGTACGACCACAACGATCGACGCGTACAGTTCATGCTCGGCGACCCAGCGAATGAAACCGTGCATCTCACGCACACGATCGGCGACGTGACAGCGGTGGCCGTGCGGAGCGACGCCAACGGCAGGGACGAGGCACTGCGCGTCACGCACGGCGACGGACAGGCCGTGCTCAGGTTCTTACCCTCGGGCGCGCAGCACGGGGAATTACGTGCTCGTTGAGAGGGCAACGCACTCGCGGCGCACAAGCATACCGCTCGTGCTCGTCGTCATGGCAGCAGCGCTCATGGCGCCGCGTGTTATCAACGCACAGGAACAGCACGCAAGTTCAATCGAAGTAGCCTTGCGTCGCACCGTTGGCGGGGTGGATCTGCCAGGCGGCCCGGCGACGGACGTTGCGAGATACAGAGCGCCACTCGCGCATCTGTACGGCGAAGCGCGCTGGCAACTGATCTGGACTGCGGCCGATCGGCCAACGGAGCAAGCCGACGCGGTGATCGCCAACATGGCGGCCGCCGCGACCCGGGGACTTCGCGCGCGTGACTACGACGCCGAGGCGCTTCGTACGCGCGCCGCCTTGATCGCCGACGGATCTCTCGTTCGCTCCGAGGATCTCGCCAGCTTCGACGTCTGGCTCTCGCTCTCGGTGATGCGCTTCATATCGCACCTGCATCACGGCCGCGCGTATCCGTTCACCGTACTGTTCGCGCCGCCGGGGGACGCGACGCAGTTGGATGATGCGCGGCAGACGCTGCTCGTGAGCCGTGCGGCCGACGTCGACGCCGCGCTCGCAGCAGTCGAGCCGCCGTTCGCGCGCTACGCCGCACTCAAGGCAGCCTTGGCGCGGTATCGACAGCTCGCCGCCGACACGAGTCTCCGTCCACCGCCGCTATCCGCAAGACCGATCCAGCCTGGAGACCGGTACGCCGTGGCTTCGCTGCGGCGTCTCCTCATAAGGTTAGGCGACCTCGGCGCTGACACGCCCGCGCCCGCGAGCGCATCCGCCGACACCCTATACGAAGACGGGCTGGTAGAGGCCGTGCAGCGATTCCAGCGTCGTCACGGCCTCACGCCGGACGGCATTCTCGGACCAGCCACGCTGGCGCAGCTCCGAGCACCGTTGGCAAGCCGGGTCCGCCAGATAGAGCTCACGCTCGAGCGATGGCGGTGGCTTCCGGCGCAGCCGGCGCGCCGGTTTGCCGTGATCAACATTCCGGGCTTCCGTCTGTACTTGTTCGACCGCGACTCGCAAGAGGACCGGCCGGTAGCCAAGATGGACGTGATCGTTGGTCAGGCGTATCCACGCCGTCAGACTCCGATTTTCGTGGGCACCATGCGCACGCTGATCTTTTGGCCTTACTGGGACGTGCCAAGAAGCATCGCACGCAACGAGCTGATCCCAACGATCCAGCGGCATCCGGAAGCCTTCGCCCGTGAAGGATTCGAGATCGTGCGCTCCCACGGCGACGGTGCCGGGAGGTATGCGCAGACCGATGAGAATCTCGCGCGGGTGGCGGCGGGCACGCTCCGGATGCGGCAGCGTCCCGGGCCGCGCAACGCCCTTGGCCCGATCAAGTTCATCTTTCCGAACGCATATAACGTCTACCTGCATGGCACCCCGCAGCAGGAGTTGTTCGCGCACCCACGCCGTGATTTCAGCCACGGGTGCATCCGCGTCAGCGATCCCACTGCGCTCGCCGAGTTTGTGCTCGACGGGGAGAACGAGTGGGATCCACCCGCGATCCAAGCGGCGATGCGGAGCGGCCACACGCTGGAGGTTCGTCTCGTGCGTCCGCTGCCCATATACGTCC
Source organism: Gemmatimonadaceae bacterium (assembly GCA_025450035.1). Taxonomy (GTDB): domain Bacteria; phylum Gemmatimonadota; class Gemmatimonadetes; order Gemmatimonadales; family Gemmatimonadaceae; genus JADGGM01. Next base: position 10,646 of record JANWIF010000094.1, on the reverse strand, counting down.
TGTACGCGACGGCGGTGCCGGGCGACGACGAGGGCGAGGTGTACTTCTATCCTGATCTTTACGGACGGGACGCGGCCCTGGCGAGGACGCTCGGAGAGGAGTAGGCGAGGAACCCCTCACCTCGGTGCGGTAATCGCCGACAGACAGCTACGCGCTCACGCCGCATCGTTGGGTTGTTCGAGGCACGAGTACACGTGAGCGAATCCTTGTATTCGAACAAATCGGAGAGGCGGAGCACGCATGCTCAATCGAGCGCAACTGGTGGAACTCCGTCGCGCGCTTGGCACTGAGCGCGTCCTGAGCGTGTACCTCGACGGCTCGGCCAGCGATCCGGCAACCCAGCGATCGTGGCGCGTACAGCTCGACCAGGGTGTAACCGAACTCCGGAAACGGCTCGAGCAATCGCCCCGCGAGGAGCGCACGCAGTTCGAAGAGTGCGTCCGCCTGCTCGATGCGGCGCTGGCGGACGGTAACCCAGCCGCCAGGTCACACGCTTGGGCCGCATTCATCACGGCCGATGGCATTCGCGATGCCCAACCGGTTTTCGTTCCAGTCCCGACACTCGTACGGTGGGGCGCGGGCCCATGTCTCGCACCGTACATGCGCGCGCTCAAAGAAAGCCGTCCCGTTGTTGTCGTCGTGGCGGATGCGCGCGAGGCGACTGTCTATCACTATCGCCTCGGCAACCTCGATCTCGTCGAAGCGATGCGTGCGCACGGTGTCATGGAACCTCCAACGCACATGGGCAATCCGCCGCGTCAAGGGTTCCATCCGGGGACGCGTGGGACCGCTGGCCGCGACGCAACGCAACGCACCTTGCTCCAAGGGCGCGATCGGATGCTCGATGCCGTAGTCGAGCGCGTGAATGATGCTGCCGGAAGCGACGGATGGATTCTGCTCGGCGGCATCAAGCGCGTCGTGGCCCGTCTTGCCGAGCAGCTAACGAGTGTCGCGTCGCATCGGGTGCTGGAGCTCCCATCGCTCGACGTTCACGCCACGGAGGCCGAGATCGCCGAGGCGGCGCGGACCGGCGCGTCGGCGCTGCGCGACGCCTACGATGCAGGGCGCGTCACGGAGATCGCGGAACGGGCCGGCGCAGGCGGCCTCGGCGCCGTTGGGCCGGCCAACACGCGGCAAGCACTCGAGCAGGAATGCGTGCGCGACTTATTCCTGACGCATCGGTACCGCGACGAGCACGCGGCCGACGCCGAGGAAGCGGTGCGCGCCGCCCTGGATCAAGATGCGTCCGTCGAGGAAGTCTCGGGGCACGCAGCCGAGCTTCTCGACCGCCACGGCAGCATCGCGGCGGATCTCCGGTTCCGACCCGCAGCGTTCGCAATCCGCACTTCGAACTAGGCCATTCGAGCGAGCCGGAACGAAGACCACCGCAGGGAGGGACCAATAGCCAAGACCGATGCACAGCTCCAACATGATGTGAGCGACGAGCTTCGCTGGGACCCGACCGTCGGTTCGGCGGAGATCGGCGTCGCGTCGAAGAACGGCGTCATCACGCTCAGCGGACAACTCGACAGCTACGCCAAGAAATACGCGGCCACACGCGCGGCAGAACGCGTTGCCGGGGTTCGCGCGATCGCCGAAGAGCTCAAGGTCGTGTTGCCGAGGTCCTACAAGCGCACCGACACCGATGTCGCCCACTCGGTCCCACGATACTCGAGTGGGACGTGCAGGTGCCGGAGGACACGGTGAAGGCACGCGTGGACGAAGGATGGGTGTGGCTCGAAGGCGATGTGGAGTGGCAATATCAGTCGCTCGCCGCCGAACGCGCCGTCCGGAATCTGACGGGCGTTCGCGGCGTCACCAACCTGCTTCAAGTCAAGAGCCGCGCATCGGCATCCGATGTGAAGGAACGCATCGAGAACGCCCTCAAACGCCATGCGGAGCTCGACGCCAAGCAGATCCGAGTCGACGCGGTGGAGGGGCGCGTGACCCTGAGCGGCAAAGTGCGCTCCTGGACGGAGCGTCGGGATGCCGAGTTGGCCGCGTGGTCCGCCCCGGGAGTGTCGCACATCGACGACGAGCTGCTCGTTCAGATCTGAGCTGTCTCCTCGTTCGACGCACGTGCGGGCTGCGGCCGCGATGGGCGAGCACGATGCCTTGCGCGATCGTTAGGCCAAGACCGGACCCGCGCGCTTGGACATACGACGCCAGGCGGCGCGCAAGAGCCTGCGAAAAGGGTAGCCCTCGCCGGCACGCAACAACGCGCAGAACCGGCACTTCTTTCCCGAGCACTACCGACCCTGCGGGAGGCGCGCCAGCCCGCACGGAAACCGCCGGCTACAATCGAGAGGAACGCTGGCTGCGTCAGACGATTCGCCATATCGCCGTCAGTTGGCTCACCTGCCCGACACCGCAGGAAGCTGCCCTGCGATGGCCGACGAGCTCACGAGCGTGGACTCGCCTCGTGTGGCGACCGGATGGCGGAGCAGTACGGGTACTCCACTCGCCCGCAACACCTTGTCGGCGATGCTCCCCATCAGCCAGCGCGAGGCTCCCCGCCCGTGGGTCGACATCGCGATGACGTCGATGTCGTGGCTGCGGGCGAAGTCGATGATCGCTTGCGCGACATGTTGGCTGACCACGATGTGCGCGTCCACTGTCGCGCCACCCTGCTCGCGCAGACGCTGAACCTCCTCGTGTAGTTCCTTCTCTGTCTCCTCGACAAGCCACGTCGTGGCTGCTTCGTCGGGAATCGGAGGCAGGCTTGGGATCGGCAGCGCGGGGTCGATGGGAACGACCAGCGGCACGGGCCGCACGACGTGGAGCAACGTGATGCTCGCGCCGCTCGCCTGTGCCAGGGCCGTTGCCGCCGGCACAATGTCGGCGGCGAGTGTTGAGCCGTCGAGTGTGATTAGCACGCGCCTGAAGGCGTGCTGCGCCGCGGCGCTACCCTTCGATGTCTCGGCCGGACGCAGCATCAACACCGGAATCGCCGCGTGACGCATCACCGCGTCAGCGACGCTCCCAAGCCACGTCCGGCTGAACCCGGTCCGACCGTGCGACGTCATGACGACGAGATCGGCGCCAACTTCTTTCGCGCGCGCGCAGATCATTTCGGCCGGCGCACCCCGCAGGACCGCGCCGGTCGTGGGAACCGATGCTGTCGATGTGAGCTCGGCGGCCATTCTCTCGACATAGGCGTGCTCGGCAGCCCATTCGTCGCTGTTCGGAAGCGCCTCGGTATAGCCTGCAAACGCGAACGGCTCGTGAACGAGCACCAAGTCGACTCGCGCGTGAGACCCGCGCGCAATGGCCGCCGCCCGACCGATCGCCTCTTCGGCAAGGGTTGAGCCGTCGAGCGGAACGAGAAGCTTGGTAAACATGGACACCTCCGGCGCGGGACGACTACGATCGTGGATCCGGCGGCGCGATGAGCACGGAGCACGGCGCGTCGCGAACGACCCGCGTGCGGACGCTGCCGAGCAGTATGCGATCCATGAGACCCTGCTCGTGCCCGCCGAGGGCGATCAGGTCACAGTGCTCGCGACGTGCGTACTTGACGAGCGCTTCGCCGGGCTCGCCTTCGAGCATCACGGATTCGACCCGGCGATTCGTCCGACGGCGAAGCTCGCGCACCACCTTATCCAACTTCGCGCGTGCCCCGGCACAATAGATGTCGGCCAGTCCCCCAGGTTGCGCGTCGACGGCGCGAAACGCAGAGGCGTGCGCGACGAACAACGTACCGTCGGTGGCGACCAGCTTGGCGGCGAGCCTCGCCGCCGCCAAGCTGGCCGGCGTGAAGTCCACGGCCGCGACAGCCCGTGCCGGCAGCGACCGCGCCTGTGCGGCAACGGCGAGCACGGGCACACGCGCGCTACGCATCACCGCCACCGCCGTCTCGGCACCGAAGATCCGGTCCAGGCGAGTGTGCCTGCCGATGCCAAGAAGAATCATCGACGCTTTCCATCTGGCTGCCGTCTCGAGGATCACGTCCACCGGCATCCCTACCACCACTCGCTCGACCCAACGATTTGACACGACCAGCGACCGCACAGACCGCCGAACACGTTCCAGCATCGCGCGACGGTTCTGTTCATCGATCGAAACCGGCTGCCGCATCGACACGATGACCGACACGTTGGGCGGTATCGGCGTCGCGACCCCAAGAACCTGGACCCGTGTTGCCGCACGCGCACCCAACTGTGCAGCGAGCCGCAACGCGCCGTGGGATTCCGCGCCCCCAGCCGTCGCGACGAGTAGGCGTGTCTCCGTCGATCGGCGGACGCGTTTCGAACGGCTGCGTTGACCCGTTCGAGTTGCTGCCGGCATAGCAATCTCCTGCTGAGAGGCTTCGCGATAAATGAGGCGTCGGCGCGCCCGTTAGGCGCGCCGTTCCCACCTCAGCTAGACTTGATCTCGACTTTCCGACCCTTCGGCTTCGCCTCGCCGTCCTTCGCTACGTGAATCTTCAGCACGCCCTTGCCAAACTCGGCGCTGACCTTGGACGAGTCGATACCAGCGGGCAGCGCAAAGGAACGCTGGAAGGAACCGTAGCTCCGCTCGTAGAGATAGACCTTCTTGTCGCTCTCTTCCTTCCGCTCTTCCGTCTTCTCGCCGCGGATCGTCACCATCCCGTCCTCAATCGAGATGTCGATATCCTTCTGGTCCATCCCCGGCAATTCCGCGGTGAGCGTGAACTCCTTCGGCGTCTCGACGATGTCTACCGCAGGAACCCAGCCGATCTCCTCCGGGACGCCACATTGCCGAACGGCTCGCTCAATGCGCGCTCGATGAAGCGGTTCACTCGATTTTCGACATCCGCGAACGCCGGAAATGTCGCCAAGGCGCCCAGTGCGGGATACATCACCCGCGGCTGGCGCCGCGTGAATCGTACGAGTGCCATAAGACCTCCTCTGCATGTGGTCCGGTTGCGACCGTCGACGACCGTGCGCGAGAAGGTACATTCGCCATGTCCCGTGTCAGTCGGTGTTCAGTGAAGGAACCGTGCGGAACACCCTGTCGGCATTTCCCTGAGTGATGTCTGCGCTGGCGCGGAAAGCTTGACCTGGCCCCTCGAAGTAGGCCTCGAGGCACCAGCGGAAGCGAGTGCATACGGTCAATGCCGTCCGGGAATGGCCGCTGCATCGTACGGGAAACAGCTACCGCGTCACGCGGGCGATCTTCTTACCTTCCACGCCAACCAGATAGGACTTCTCTGGACAAGCGTGCGATGCGCTCGCTTCGGAGCACCCATGCCATCCGTGACACCGCCGCCGTCGGTGTGGACCGTAGGCCTTGCACCGCCAACGCTGGCGGGCCTGTCCAGCGCAGATGCGCGCGCGCGACTCGCCCAATACGGGCCGAACGAGCTCGCTCACACACCGCGCGTCAGCGTGCTCCGTCAACTCGTTCGCGGTCTCGCGAGCCCGCTGATGTTGATCTTGCTCGCGGCCAGCGCGCTCTCGGCTGCCGTAGGACAGACCGGTAGCGCGGCCATCATTGTCGTCACCGTTCTCTTGGGAACAGCGCTCGATGCGCTGCAGACAACTCGCTCCACCGCGGCTGTCGAACGGTTGCGCAACAGCGTCATTCCCACAGCGACGGTGTGGCGGGACAATACATGGTCCGAGATCCCGCGCCGCGGCGTTGTGCGCGGCGATGTCATCCACCTGTCGGCGGGGGACGTGGTGCCGGCCGACGTGCGACTCATCTCGAGCCGCGATCTCCACGTACAGCAGGCCGCCCTCACGGGCGAATCGTTCCCCGCCGAGAAGGAGGCGAATGCCACCGCGGGCAGCGAGTTCACCCATGAGGTGCTGACGGACCCCGCCCGCCCCGATGCGGTATTCCTCGGCACGTCCGTCGTGAGCGGCGTTGGAATCGGACTCGTCGTGGCGACCGGATCCGAAACCGCTTTCGGCGGCATCGCGGCGCGGTTGCGCGAGGCACCGCCGCCCACGGAGCTCGAGCGCGGCCTTGGCCGATTCGGCGCGCTCCTCGCACAGACCGTCGTGTTCCTCGTGCTGTTTCTCGTGTTCGTGAGCATCGCGCTGCACCGCGATCCGCTCCAATCGCTCCTCTTCGCCGTCGCCCTGGCCGTCGGCGTGGTGCCGGAGTTCATGCCGATGGTCACGTCGATCACCTTGGCAACCGGCGCCGTCCGCATGGCCCGCCAGCGCGTCATCGTCAAACACCTCGCGGCGATTCACAGCTTCGGCAGTATCGACATCCTGTGCAGTGACAAGACGGGCACGCTCACGCTCGGCACCATGCAATTGACGTCCGCCACGGATCCGAACGGAGTGGACGATCCGCGCGTGTTGGAGCTGGCGGCGCTCGCATCCCATTTCCAAAGCGGCATCCGCAACCCTCTCGATGACGCGATTCTCGCCGCCACGCCGACACCGATGGATTGGGAGAAGATCGATGAGGTACCGTTCGATTTCGAGCGGCGACGGATGTCGGTCGTCGCGAAGCACGAGGGGAGAGTGATCATGGTCGTGAAAGGTGCCCCCGAGCACGTGCTGTCGGCTTGCACCTTCCTCCGGGTAGGCACCGAGCTGCAACCCTTCGACGAGACGGCGTTGCATCGAGCCCTCAGCGTCGCTCGCGAGTTTGGTGCGCGCGGTCTTCGGACGCTTGCCGTTGCCTGGCGCGATCTTCCGGCGCGCCAATCTTACGGACAGGCGGATGAATCCGATCTCGTTTTCGCGGGGTGGACGACGTTTTCAGATCCACCCGCGAGCGACGCCGCCACGATGATCGCCACGCTCGCCCGCGACGGTGTCGCCCTCAAGATCCTTACCGGCGATGACGACGCGGTCGCCTGTCACGTGTGCGCCGCGACGGGCGTCGACACGTCGCATGTCGTATTGGGACCCGAGCTCCACGCGATCGCCGACCCAGCGTTAGGCGCTTTGGCCGAGCGGACGACCCTGTTCGCGCGCGTTTCTCCCCAGCAGAAGCTCCGCATCATCCTGGCCCTGAAAGCGCGAGGCCACGTCGTCGGCTACATCGGCGACGGCATCAATGACGCCCCCTCGCTCCACGCGGCAGACGTCGGGATCTCCGTTTCCGGTGCCGTGGACGTCGCCAAGGACGCCGCCGACATCATCCTGCTCGATCGCGGACTCGGCGTCCTGCACACCGGCATCCTCGAAGGTCGCAAGGCATTCGGGAACGTCATGAAATACTTGCTCATGTCGACCAGCTCGAACTTCGGCAACATGTTCAGTATGGCCGTGGCATCGCTCTTCGTACCGTTCCTGCCCATGCTGCCCACGCAGATCCTCCTCAACAATTTCCTCTATGACGTGTCCCAAGTCGCCATTCCGAGCGATCGCGTCGACGATTCCTACATCCGGAAGCCGCACCACTGGGACATGGGCGTGCTGCGCCGGTTCATGATCCGCATCGGCCTCGTCAGCTCGGTGTTCGACATGCTGACGTTCGGCGTCCTGTTGTTCTTCTTCCGTTCGACTCCGGCGCTCTTTCGGAGCGGCTGGTTCATCGAATCGATCGTCACCCAGACGCTGGTGCTGTTCGTGATCCGGACGACAGGCAACCCGATTCGCAGCCGCCCGAGCGGACTGCTCGCGGTGACGGTCATCTCGATGGCCCTCGTGGGCACCGCCCTGCCCTACGCCCCGTTCCGCGGCGCGCTCGGATTCGTGAGCCCGCCACCGGCATTCCTGCTGTTCGTCGCCATCGCGACCGTGGTGTATCTCGGCGCCGTGCAGCTCGCCAAGCGACGCCTCGTGCCACAACTGCTCGCCTGACCATCGCGCCACGTGCCTCCGAATTGTCATCCGACACCCGGCGTGGCACGACCTGGATCTGGATCATGTTGTCCCGATGGTCGGTGCATCCCACAGGTATGCGGCGCGCGGCGTCCGGACACGGCCGCCCGCGATCGGCGGTCGCGCTGCCGTCGGTGGGTGCACGTTCGCCCGAGCGATGTAAGGACGCAGGGGCACGACGATTGTCGGCAGATACCTCACATCCTTGCGGTAATTGCCTACAGACCTCGAGTCGCTGGACTTCCATCGTTGAATTCGTTCGCCCCGCACTCGCGAGCGCAAGTCGCGGCGAAGGCGGATTCGGAAAGGGGTTGCCGCCCGCACTGAAATCCTCGCGCCGAAATCACGGGACGATTCATGAGCGAGTCCGCCGGCAACACATCGAAGCTGGTCGCACCGGCCCCGGCCGATACTCCGGCACGGCAGGACGTCACCGCTCCGTCGCGCGGGCCGAGGAAGTTGCCGCCTTCACCGCCTCCCAACGGCACCGCGCCGCAACCTCCGGCGCGTGATGTCGCCGCGACGCTCGGCGTGCGCGGTAAGGGGCATCGCGACGCCAGTTGGAAACGACGCCTGCTTGGCTGGGGCATCGCGGTCCTCGCCGTTGCCGCGGCAACGGTCTACGTGATGCGTCACCGCACGGCGGCCCCCATCCACTATTTGACCCAACTCGCACGACGCGGTGACCTCACCGTGACCGTGACCGCGACCGGCACGCTCGCCGCGCGCGACACCGTCGATGTCGGCACCGAAGTGTCTGGCGTCATCGACCTCGTCGCCGCCGACTACAACGATCACGTGCGGAAGGGAGAAGTGCTGGCGGTGGTGAATACCGACCAGCTGCGCGCGCAGATCGCGCAGGCCGTGGCCGCGCTCGAAGCGGCGCGGGCCACCGCGCAACAGACGGCCGCGACGGTTGCCGAATCGCAGGGGCAAGCGATTCGGGCCGAGTCGCTGTTCGCCAGGCAGATGATTTCGCCACAGGACGTCGAGAGCGCCCGGGCGTCTCTCGCGCGGGCCCTCGCCGCCGATGCCAACGCGCGGGCCGGAATCGATGCCTCGAGCGCGGCGCTGCAGGCGCAACGCACCTTGCTCCGTAAGGCGACCATCCGATCGCCGATCGATGGCATCGTGCTCCAACGCCAGGTCGAGCCGGGGCGCACGGTCGCCGCGTCGTTTCAGACGCCGGTGCTGTTCGTGCTCGCCTCGGATCTCGCGCGCATGACCTTGGCCCTCGACGTCGACGAAGCCGACGTCGGCGAGGTCCGCGCCGGACAGGCGGCGGACTTCACGGTCGATGCCTACCCGAACCGCACGTTCGCCGCACGGGTTCGCTCGGTGCGGAACGCGGCCAAGACCGTCGAGGGGGTCGTGACGTATCAAGCGATTCTGGACGTCACGAACGTCGGCCTGGCGCTGCGTCCGGGGATGACGGCGACGGCCGTGATCAAGTCCCGGCAGGTACGCGATGCGCTGCTCGTAGCGAACGCCGCGCTCCGATTCATCCCGGAGACCCAGGCATCGTCGGCGACCACATCCGGACCGCCGGCCGCACCCGGAGCCGGCAACAGGCGTCAGGTCTGGACTCTGCGCCAGGGTATTCCCGTCGCGATTCCGCTGACCACCGGCGTGGGCGATGGACAGTGGACCGAAGTGACGAGCGGTGCCATCCAACCCGGCCTCGCGCTCATCACCGGCATCGGCGCCGCGTCGACCACGCCGGCGACGGCAGCGGACACGACACCCACGCGGCGATCCACTGGGCCGCTGCCCATTCCCCATGCGCACTGATCAAGCGGCCGCGGGCTCGGTGGACAGCGGCCCGGTCGTCGAGCTGGTCGGCCTCACCAAGGTCTACGGCGAAGGCGACACCGCCATCGTCGCGCTCGGCGGGATCGATCTTCGGATCGACGACGGCGACTTCGTGGCGATCATGGGCCCCAGCGGTTCCGGGAAATCCACCTGCATGAACATTCTCGGCTGCCTCGACACGCCAACCTCGGGCTCGTATCGCTTTCGCGGCATCGAGGTGACCACACTGACGCGCAATCAGCGGGCGTTGCTCCGCCGCTACTATCTCGGGTTCGTCTTTCAGGGCTACAATCTGCTCGAGCGGACGACCGCGATCGAAAACGTCGAGGTCCCGCTGATCTATCGCGGCTTGCCCGCAGACGAACGGCGCCGGCGAGCACGGGAGGCACTCGCCGTCGTCGGCCTCGAATCGCGCGAAGATCACACGCCGTCGCAGCTCTCGGCCGGACAGCAGCAGCGCGTCGCCATCGCGCGGGCCATCGTGAGCGAACCGACGCTGCTCCTCGCCGATGAGCCGACCGGCAATCTCGACTCGAAGCTGAGCGACGAGCTCATGCATCTGCTCGTCGACCTCAATCGCACACGCAATATCACGATCGTCATGGTCACGCACGATCCGGACATGGCGAGCTACGCGCATCGACAGGTGCGGTTCCACGATGGCATGCTCGTCGCCGACGAGCCGACATCGCACGCCGCCGCAGTCGCGACCACCGAGGTGTCGACGCGATGATCTGGGAATCCTTCGCCCTCGCGCTGCGTGCGGTCCGCCGCAACCTGATGCGCTCGACGCTCACGATCCTCGGCATCGTCATCGGTGTCGCCGCCGTCATCGCCATGGTGACGCTCGGTTCGGGCACCACGGCTCGGGTCACCTCGAGCATTCAGAGCCTCGGAAGCAACGTGCTCATCGTGACGCCTGGCGCACAGGCTGGACGTGGGCCGGGAGGTGCCGCCGTCGCCGGACCGGCGTTCACGCTGCGCGACATCACTGCGATCAGTCAGAACGTGTCGGGTATCGATGCGATCGCACCCATCGTGACCGCCCGCGGCCAGGTTGTCTACGGAAACCTGAAT
>JANWIF010000093.1 GCA_025450035.1 Gemmatimonadaceae bacterium | reverse complement strand
ACGGCTTGCTGCCCCCGATGGTTTCGTCGCGATCATTAGGCCCTGAGCCGTGGACGAGCACGACGGCGGGCACCGATCCCGGAGCCGTTGGGCGCGAGAGCGTGCCCGGCAGCGCCCACTCTCCGTTTCCTACTGTCACCTGCTCCTCGCGAAACGTCGAGGTGTCCGCATACGGCGGAGGTGCGGCGTCGCTCGGCGCCGCGCCCGCGTGCGGGGTGAAATGCAGACCGGCAATCTGCGCGCTCGTGTCGAACGCCACCACCACATCGAGTTCCGCCCGCTCGAACGCCGTGGCCAGCACCACGACCCTGAAGGGCGGCTGTTCGACGATCCGCTCCCCGTCCACCTGCTTGAGCGATCCAGCCTGCGTGATGATCTGGTGCCAGACATCCGCGAGACGCTCCGGCGGAAGTGCCGCACGCACCTGTGCGGTGAAGTCATGCTCGGCGACATCGAAGTGGCCGCCGGCCAGAGCCGACAGCAGCGCTCGTGCTCGAGCGGCAATGTCTGCGGAGTGCTCAGTGGGCATGGTCGATTGTGCAGGCGACGCGGGCGGCCACGCCATCAAGAGCGCGGCAAGGAGCAGCAGCCGGGAAACCATTTTTCGCTTCCCTCCGGAGTTCAAGTGAGAGTGTCCCGCGCTGCTCAGGCACGCGGCACACCAAACGCCTCGGCGATCAATTCGTATGATTGGCGCCGCGCGGCATGCTCGTACGTGATCGTCACGATCATCACTTCATCTGCGCCGTACTCCCGCGCGACGGCGCGAATGCCGTCGCGCACGACGGCCGGCGAGCCGACGATCTTCCGTCGTGCCCGCTGGAGCGCATCGCGCGCGGCATCTGTGCGTGTCCGTTCCTGATCGAGAAATCGAAGTGCTGTCTCCACCGGCGGCACCGCGACCAGTTGCCCCCGGTGCAGCAGCGTGAACGCCATTTGCGAGCTCGACGCCAACCGTTCAGCCTCCGCATCCGTCTCCGCACAGATCACCCATGCCGCGACGATGATGTGCGGCTCCGGCTGCCGTTCAGATGCCACGAACTCTTCGCGATAGCGCGCCGCGATCTCTGCGCCTAACGGATTGATGAAGTCCGCGAACGCGTAGGGCAGCCCCAGTTGGGCCGCCCATATCCCGCTTTGCGGGGAGGAGCCAAGCAGCCAGGGGTCCGGCACGTCCGGGCGGCCGGGAAGGATCGTCGCGAGTCGCGCGAACAGATCATCCGCCGGGATGCGATCCTGGAAGTAGGCTAATAGCTCGACCAGCTGCTGCGGGAAGTCATCCGGCGATCGCCCGCGGCGATCGCGTTGCAGGGCGAAGGTTGTTGCGGGATCGGTACCCGCCGCGCGTCCAAGCCCGATGTCGATGCGTCCCGGGAAGAGCGCGCTCAACATGCTGAAGTTTTCGGCCACCTTGAACGGGCTGTAATGCGGCAGCATCACCCCACCGCTCCCGACGCGCAGCCGAGTGGTGGCAGCCGCGATCGGGCCGATGAGTACTTCGGGGCTCGCGCACGCCAGCATCGGCGTCCCGTGGTGCTCGGCCACCCAGTATCGATGAAACCCAAGCGCATCGGTAAGGCGGGCGAGATCGATGCTGTTGTGCAGCGCGTGGGCGCCGGTCGAGCCCTCGGCAATGGGCGACTGGTCCAGCACGCTGAGGCGGAGCGGGGCGACGGGGTCGCGGGTCATGCGGTCGGCCGCCGTCGCGAGCTCGCGCAGCAAGCCTTCGTCACGAGGCCGGCGCCGGTGCAATGCCGTGGACCTCACGCTGCGCGTCGATGAGAACGTTGAGATCGCGCTCCACCCGGCGCGCCTGCTCCAGCAGGCTGGTTACCGTGTCGGCGCGGTCGACGCCGCCGTGCAGTCGCAGCAAATCGAGCCGAATCGCCTCGAGCGCGGCAATGGCCTGCGCCAGGTCGCGGCGGGCGCGGTCGCGTTGCTCGCCGAGTTGCGCGACCGCATCACGCGCGCGTGCGCCCTCTGACGGCGCGACGTCGCGCTCCGCCTCGGCCGTTAGGCGAGTAAGATCATCGACGTGTTCGCGGATGCGCACAGCTCGCGCTTCGAGGCGCCGAACGAGATCCGGTAAGTCGCGCAAGTCGCGGCGATAGGCGGTGGGGAGCGCGGCAAAGAGCTCGTCCGCCGCGAGCCCGAGCGCGACTTCGGTGGGACGGTTGAGCAGCTGCGGCGGCGCGGTGCGCCCGCGCGCGAGCAGCGCGCCGATCCATGCGCCGAACCGCGAGTTCCAGAACGTCGTGCGGCCCGCGCCGAGCATGGCCGTGCGCCACCTTCTTGGAAGAAGTCGCACGCCGAACGCGTTGCTCAGCAACAGGCTGCCGCCTGCCGACCACGCGCCCATCGTGAACAGCGGCTCCAGCGCGTGCTGCGTCGCCAAATCATGTCGCGCGCGTATCGCGATCAGGACCAGACCCGCCAACGCACCACAGGCCGCCCACGTGAACCAGCGCAGTAGTCGCGGGCCAGCCGCGCTCTCCGTGGATTCGAAGGCCAGCTCCTCGCGCCGGATTTCCCGCCAGCGCGCGAGCGCCGTGCGCAGGTCGGCCACCGAGTACCCCGCGTGCAGCGCGCGCCATGCTTGGCGCAGGTGGAACACGGCGAGAGTCATGAGAGGCACAACCGTTAGGCCCAGGGACAGGAAGACGCGGCGCCACACCGCGGTCGCATTGCGGAATCCAATACCGTGGGCGATCGCATACACTTCGCCGATCGCCGTGATGCCGGCGACGCCGGCCCAGATCACGAGCACCGCCCGCGCCGGATTCTGCGTCGTGAGCCATGCCCGCAGCGGCGTGGGCAGCTCGCTACGCTCGATGGACGCCGGCTCGAGCGCCTCGGCCAACGCCTCACCTCCCGCAAAGCGGGCTGCCGGCTCACGGTGCAAGCATCGGTCGATGGCCCGGGCGAGCGTGGGCGGGACGCCGGGCGCCACCCGCTCGACCGGCGGTGCGGCCTCGCCTAACTGGGTGGCAATCAACGCGGGCACCGCCGACGCGTCGAACGGAAGGCGCGCCGAGAGGGCATAGAATCCCACGACCCCCAACGCGTAGAGATCGGAGCGCCCATCCACGTTGCGCCCCGCGATCTGTTCCGGACTCGCGAATGCGATCGTGCCCATGGCTTCCACAGGAGAGCTCTCCACCTCGAGCTGGCGCACCTGCGCAATGCCGAAATCGGTCACCAGCGCGCGGCCGGTGCCCTGCTCAATAAGAATATTGTCCGGCTTCACGTCACGGTGAATGATGCCGCGCCCGTGTGCGTACGTCAGCGCCCAGGCAACTTCGCGGAGAAGGCGCGCCACCGCCGCCGCGCCTAACGGACCGCGCGTGCGAATACGATTGCCGAGTGTCTCGCCCTCCACATAGGCCATGACGAAGAACACGAAGCCGCCCGCTTCACCGACACGATGGATCGGGACGATGTTCGGATGCGAGAGCTGCGCCGCGGTGCGCGCCTCACGAAGAAAGCGCTCGCGAAATCCCGGGCGCTCGGCCAACGCAACGGGGAGCGTCTTGATGGCGACCAAGCGCTCGAGCTGGACCTCGCGGGCGAGATAGACCACGCCCATGCCGCCACGCCCGAGCTCGCGCTCGAGCGAGTATTCACCCGCGAGGGCGTGCTGCAGGGCGAGGAACTCCGCATCGACCGGCTGTGGATTGTCCACGCGAATGCTCCAATTGGAAGCGGGCTCAGGCGGAGTGCAACGTTGGCCGGCGGCCAGGAGGCGCGGCCGCCGTCCACGAGCGTCGAGTTGTCTTCCTCACCACTACGGCAATCGGGTCTCACTGGTTTTGGCGGCGCCGTGACCCTGCGTCACCGAGAAATCGATGGTGATCTCACCGGGCTCGCGACTGACATAATTGATGGCAACCCGATCGGCGTATCGCTCGCGCAGCTGACCGAGCAGCGGAAGCGGGTCATGGTCGTTGCGGAATCGCATCGTCTCGCCGGGCACCAGAGCGTCCAGCGCACCAAAGATCGCGGCGTGACGAAAGCGCTTGGCAATGCCGCGCGCGTCGAAGAGATAGAGTTTGTCGGCTTGGAGATGCAGATGTGGGTTGGGCATCGGGTCCGGACGGTTGCTTGGAAGATGATGAAGCAGCGGATCAAGAGCGCCAGCGCTGATGTTGCAGAGCAAGATATCGCACGCGATAGCCTGTGGCATCGTCACCGCGCGCGCGCTTGACCTCGGCGCCAAATGGGCGTATGTACTGAGTTCCTCGTTGCCCGGTGGCGTGTGTCGACTGCGCTCCAAGATCGCCTTCAAAGCGCCCTCGGTGACTCCTACCAGGTCGAGCGCGAGCTCGCGCCGGGCGGGATGAGCCGGCTCTTTCTCGCGACCGAGCGATCGCTCGACCGAAAAGTGGTGGTCAAGCTCCTGCCGCCAGAGCTCGCCAGTGAAGCCAGCGCGCAGCGCTTTCAGCGCGAAATGCTCGTCACGGCAAAGCTGCAACATCCGCATATCCTGCCCGTGCTCTCCGCCGGCGCTCGCGATGGGCTGCTGTATTACGTCACGCCATACGTCGCCGGTGAGTCTCTGCGGTATCGCCTCACGCTCCAGGGCGCGCTGCCGGTCGATGAAACGATACGCCTGCTGCGCGCGGTCGCCGATGCGCTCGCGTTCGCGCACGCGCTCGGCGTGGTGCATCGCGACCTCAAGCCGGACAACATCTTCCTCCAGCATGGGCACGCGATCCTGGCCGACTTCGGCATCGCCCGCGCCCTCGAGCAGGCGACGCTGGGCGACCCCGCCGAGCGCCTAACCAGGACGGGGACGGGCCTCGGCACGCCCGGTTACATGGCGCCCGAGCAGCTCGCCGGCGACCCCAACGTGGACGCGCGCACCGACATCTACGCGATGGGCATCGTTGCGTACGAGATGCTCGCCGGACGCCCGCCGTTTGCCGGCCTCTCCGCGTCGAAACTGATCATCGCGCACATGACGGAGACGCCGGAGCCGGTGACGACACTACGCGGTGACACGCCGCCGCAGCTCGCGCACCTCGTGATGCGGTGTCTCGAGAAGGATCCCGCACACAGATGGCAAACGGTCGTTACGCTCATACCGGAGCTCGACGAGCTGGCCGTCTCGATGGGCGGCCGACCATTGCTGACGGACCAGAATCGCACTCCGTTAGGCACAGGGGCGGCGCCGGATGTTGTCGGCGCTGGAGACGCGCTGCGAGCGGGCCTGCAAGCCGTCGAGCGTTGCGATTGGCACGAGGCGTTCGCGGCGCTGAGTGCGGCCGACGCCACCGGGGCGCTCGCCCCGGCGCATCTCGAGAGCCTCGCCGAGGTGGCGTGGTGGGTAGGAAAAAGCGACGAGTGCATCAGGGCGCGAGAGCGTGCGTATGCGGAATACCTCGAGCGCGACGACCTGCATCATGCGGCAGCCGTCGCGATCGCGGTGGCCGAGGATTATTTCCACAAGTTGGCCCGCTCAGTGGCCCACGGATGGCTCCAGCGCGCGGAACGCCTTCTCAACGGACTTCCCGAGTCGATCGAGCACGGGTGGATGGCGCGGACCCAGGCGATGCTGGCGCTGGAGGAAGACCGGAATCTCGACAAGGCGTGGACGCTGGCGGAGCGCGCCCTCGAGATCGCCCGTCGGTTAGGCGGTCGTGACCTGCAGACGCTCGCACTGCAGGACTGCGGCCGGATCCTCGTGTCCAAGGGCAGCGTAGCGGAGGGGATGGCGGCGATCGACGAAGCGATGGCGGCCGCAACGAGTGGGAAGCTCGGGCCCCGCACCACGGGCCGCATCTTCTGCAACATGATGAGCACGTGCGAGCAACTGGCGGACTACCGCCGGGCGGGCGAGTGGAACGAGGCGGCCCGGCAATGGTGCGAGCCGCACGCGCAGTCGGGCTACCCGGGGATCTGCCGGGTGCATCGAGCCGAACTGTTGCGGCTGCGCGGGTCGTGGCCCGAAGCCGAGGTGGAGGCACGCCGCGCCTCGGCCGAACTCGAGGACTTCCTCAGCGACGTGGCCGCGGAAGCGTACTATGAACTTGGGCAGATCCGGCTCTTGATGGGTGACTTGGACACCGCCGACAGCTTGTTTCGTCAGGCTCACGAACTGGGGCGCGACCCGGTTCCGGGCCTCGCCCTGCTGCGGCTCGCGCAGGGGAGGACCGAGAACGCGCGCGCGCTCCTCGAGCGTGCCCTCTCCGACCCGCTCCTGTCCAGACTCGACCGCGCGAGGCTTCTTCCCGCGCAAGCAGAGGTGGCGTTCGCGGGCGGCGCCACGGACACCGCGCGCGCGGCAGCGGAAGAACTCACGATCATTGCCGATGCGTACGGGTCGCCTGCGCTCGCGGCCCGCGCGGCCTTCGCCCGCGGGCTCGTAGAGTTAGGCGAAGGCCGGCCAGCGAACGCGGCGGCCAGTCTTCGCCGGGCGTGGAAGCTCTCGAAGGACAGCGATCTGCCATATGAGGCCGCCCGTTCGCGAGTGCGACTCGGGCAGGCCTACCGGGCGTGCGGCAACCAGGAGGATGCGGATCTCGAGCTTCATGCGGCGGCAAGCAGCTTCGAGCGACTCGGGGCCGCGGCGGACGCGCGCAGCACCGTGGCCTTGATCGATAGTTAGGCGGTCGCGGTCGCCGCCGGACCATGGGTTGCCTGCGCGCCTCACGGCGCGTGACCAACCGCAGCCTCATACACCAGTCGCGCAGTCGCGAGATCCTCGACCGCCAAGCCAAGGGACTTGAATACGGTGATGCGCCCGCCAGGACGCGGTCGAAGTCCACCCAGGATCTCACCCAGCTCCGCCGAAATCGTCGCCTGCGCGAGCAGCACATCGCCGGACTCGCGCATGGCCGCCGCACGCGAATCGACGACCACGGCGCCACGCATTGCATCCGCATCGAGCTCGCGGCGCGCCGCCCCAACGGCACCCACCGCATTCACGAGCGTTCCGTCCGTCAGCCAACTGCCGCGCAGTATTGGCTCGCCCGCGCCGGTGACTGTGACCACGACATCCGCTCCCCGCACCGCATCCTCGGCCGACATGGGCCGCGCGTTCATCTCGTTGGCAAACAGCCGAACGTGATCGGGCGTCCGCCCCCACACGCGAACGTCGTCGAACCGGCGAACCAACCGCAGCGCCTGCACGTGCGCGCGCGCCTGAACCCCCGTGCCGAGCACCGCGAGTATGCGGGCGTCGCGACGGGCCAGGATGTTGGTCGCAACGGCCGATACGGCGGCCGTTCTCATTTCGGTGATCAGACGCCCATCGACAACCGCGATGGGTTCGCCCGTAGAAACTCGAAAAAGCAGGATGCTTGCCAGGTGGGTAGGCAGGCCGAGCCGAGCATTGTCCGGATACACCGTCACCAGCTTGGCGCCGAGTACATCGCCGTAGACTGCCGGCATGATCGCAAATAAGGCATCTGCAGTCGGCGCGATGACGGTCCGCACCGGCTGGATGACACGGCCCGCTGAAAAGTCGACAAGCGCCCGCTCCATGGCGGGGATGAGCGCTTCGAATCGGAGCAGTTGTCGGACGCGCGATTCGTCGAGAATGAGCATGTGGTCGTCCGTTTCGCATGGTCGGAGGGTGGAAGTGTACGATGAGGTGCGTCCAGCGTTGCGGATCGGCGGGAGATAAGCGGCGACTCGATGGACATTAGGATTGTTGACTACGGGCTCGAGCGTGCTCACCACGCGAGGGGGATCGCGACCTCGTCGTGGTAATGCTGCTCAGGGTCGGTCGACGTCGTCGATGCCCAACGGTCGCGATCGAGGACGGTGTGCAACGTGTAATTCCCCGCCGCCATCGTCGCGCCGCCCGGTGACAGCACTAGAATCGCGTTCTCCGCGCCGTTAGACAAGGCCACGATGGAAACGGGCACATCCTCCTCTTCCCAATGTCCCCACGTGATCGGGCCGGTGCCGGCAATGATCCCGACCGCGCCGGCGTTTGCCGCGGCAATGGCCGTCAGACCGGCACGCTTCGCTGCCGCGGACGCGGGGGGCGCTTCAGCGCGCCGCGGTGCTATCGGGCGGCTCCAGACGCGCATGGGCCGGTTCGGCGCGTCCGGCGAGCAGCTTCGTCGTGAATCGCTGCGCTTCGCCCAGGCGTTCGACTTCGATTGCCGTCGTATCGACGGTCTGTTGCAAAGCGGCGATCTGGCGCGCAATCTCATCCAGCGAAATCGAGGAACTCGGCGCCACCGCGCGCCGGCGATTGATGAAGGTCAGTACTATTTTCCCGATCGTGCCTAACAGGGCCATCAGACCAAGAAAGACGAGCAGCATCGACAACATATCAGCGTTCATGGGCCATGTCCCCTGTGGGTGTGAACAGCCGGAGTTCTCCGTACGATACGCTGTTTCGGGTCCAAGGTTTCCCGCAAGGGCGTCCCGTGGGACCAACGGCGGATTGGCAAGAATCATTGGGCCGAGCTCGTGCCGGCCAAAGTCCGTGGCTCGCTGGTGGCGGTCAACATGCTGGCCATCACCACTGGCATCGTCGTTGCCTATCTATTGGATTACGCGTTTTCGGCGAGCCAGGCATGGCGCTACATGTTCGGCCTCGCGGCGTTTCCGTCCATCGGCCTGGTCATCGGCATGTGGTGGCTACCCGACAGCCCGCGCTGGCTGATCAGCAGGTCGAGGGTCGATGAAGCGCGAAAGGTCTTGAAGTGTGCGCGGACGACATCGGACATCGACCAGGAGATCAAGGACATCCAGCACGCCATGGCCCAGCAGGGCGAAGGCGGGATAGCCGGGCTGCTGGTGGCCGTGACATTCCTGACGTTGGTCTCGGTGCTGGGGCATGCCGACACGTTCTGGTTGTACATGATGCACAAGTCCATCGCGTGCGCGCGGTGCTTGGAGACAGGGAGCACGAGACAATGACGAAAATGTCATGAGCAACGCCGCTGAGGGCCCGCTCTATCTATTGCCGTTCGATCATCGCCACTCGTACATCAGCGGCATGTCCATTTCACTCCGCCGCTCACGTCGGAGCAGCCAGGAATGGGCGGGGATCTTCGAGCGGAAGCAGCCATGAAGATCAGCCCGCTCGCCGGACATCTACCGCCGCCGGAGATGTTGCTCGACGTCTCCAAGCTGGTCACGGCCTACTACACGGAAGTGCCCGATTCCGCCGTGCCCGCCGAGCGCGTCGCGTTCGGCACATCGGGACATCGCGGGTCCTCCTTCGACCGCACGTTCAACGAGGCACACGTGATCGCGATCAGCGAGGCCATCTGCCGCTATCGGCGGAAAGAGGCCATCGACGGTCCACTCTTTCTTGGCGTCGATACGCACGCGCTGTCGGTGCCCGCGCGCACCACGGCCGTCGAGGTGCTCGCCGCACACGGCGTCGTCATCATGCTCGCCGAGGACGACGAGTACACGCCGACGCCAGCGGTGTCGCATGCGATTCTCTGCTACAACCGCGGACGTACGACAGGGTTGGCCGACGGCATCGTTATCACGCCGTCTCACAATCCCCCGGACAACGGTGGATTCAAATACAACACGCCCAACGGCGGACCCGCCGATACGAAAGTCACCGACTGGATTGAAGCGCAGGCCAACGCGTTGATGCGAGGCGGCCTCGAAGGCGTAAAGCGCATGCCGTATGCGAGCGCAGTGCGCGCCGGCACGACGCAGCGGCACGACTATCTCAACACATACGTCCGCGATCTGGGCAACGTCGTCGATATGGAGGCGATTCGGGGCGCGAGCATTCGGTTGGGCGTCGACCCGCTCGGTGGCGCGGGCGTTCACTATTGGGCGCCGATCGCGGACCACTACCATCTCGACCTCACGGTCGTGAGCGACGTGGTGGATCAGACATTCCGCTTCATGACGATCGATTGGGACGGCAAGATCCGCATGGACCCGTCGTCGCCGTACGCCATGCAACGACTCATCGGCCTCAAGGACAAGTTCGACATCGCATTTGCATGCGACACCGATCACGATCGTCACGGTATCGTCGCGTCGAGTGCGGGGCTCCTGCCGCCCAATCACTATCTCTCCGTGGCAATTCAACACCTTTTCCAGCATCGGCCGCAGTGGTCGGCCAGCGCCGGTGTTGGAAAGACAGTGGTGAGCACCAACGTGATCGACCGCGTCACTGCGAAGCTCGGACGTGCGCTCTACGAAGTACCGGTCGGTTTCAGGTGGTTCGTCGACGGCCTTGGCGACGGCACGCTCGGCTTCTGTGGTGAGGAGAGCGCCGGCGCGGCGTTCCTTCGTCGCGACGGCACGGTGTGGACGACGGACAAGGATGGGATCGTCCCCGCATTGCTCGCAGCGGAGATCACGGCGGTGGCTGGGCGCGATCCCGGAGAGATCTACGCCGAGATGACGCGCGAGTTTGGCGAGCCCGCGTTCGATCGCGTCGGCGCGCAGGCGACGCCTGAACAGAAAATGCGACTCGCTACGCTGTCGCCGAAGGACGTGGCGTGCACTGATCTCGCCGGTGAGAATGTCACGGCGATCATCAATGAGGCGCCAGGCAATCACGCGCCGATCGGAGGCGTGAAGGTCGTGACCGCATCGGGATGGTTCGTCGCGCGCCCGTCCGGCACGGAGAACATCTATCGGATCTACGCCGAGAGTTTTTGCGGCACGGACGCCGTCGACCAAATCCTGAAGCAGGCACAGACGATCGTGGACGCAGCCCTCGCCTCAGGAGCGCAGCAATGACGACGCAACTGTCAATTCACGCGCGGAGCGGTGGCGAGCGGCCGCCGGATCGATCCTGGCAACGCCTTAGCGGCCGGTGAAGTTCGATGCCGCCGCTACGTTCGGGAACTGGCCGTCATTGGGGCGGCGGCGCGGTCGATGGCTGATCGACTCTTCGATAACCAGGCGGCCACGTCGGATCTTGAGCATCGACTTCTCGAGGCCGTGCGTCGCAGGTGACGTCCGTCGGAGTCGCTAACGACGCCCGTCACGGTCCCACGAGCCGGCAACGTCAACCCTGCGCCTCTTTCACCTGCGCGCCGATAGCGCCCTCCGTGAGCGCGATCTTGGTCAGGGAATACCGCTGCTGAAGGTGCCGCAACCATTCATCGGACGTCTGCCTAAGCAACGGCGCCGGGCATGCTGGTACGCCGTGCGCACCATTTCCGGCCGTCAGCCGCCCGGCGTCTCGATCCGGCCGCTGATCACGTCGGCGAGACTCGTGTCGCGGAAGAACGTCGCGACCTGATCGGACACCTCCTTCCAACGTCCATAAAGAGGACACGGGTTGGCATCGGTGCACTGTGCACGACCCAGCCGACACGCAGCGGACGACATGAACGTGGACGGGCAAGCTCCGTGGCAGCCTGGTGCGCCTCGACGAACAAGACGGATCTCGAACGTTCTCTTCGCTCGCACGCGGTCGGCGACGAGAGTTATCCGGTCGGTCCAGACGAATTTCGAAAGCTCACCACACATCGAGTGCGACGAGCCGACAAGGATGTCAGCGTATCGGTGCCAGAGAGCCACAACGAGGAAGAGGAAGCCGTCGAGGAGACTACGCCCGGTGTGGCGATCCGTGAGTCTATTCACAATCAGGCGTTGCTCGCGTAAATTCGGTCGTGCATAGGCATGCGGATTTGGATTCCCCGTGCGGATCCTAGCCGTGTCCTCACGGAGTGGCACGCCACCCACTTGCTGCCGGTCGCATCATGATAGCGGTTGCGGCGGCAGCGGAAGTCGCGTCTTAACTGTTGTCCACAACGGATCGTACTATCTCTTCCTTCGAAACGACGGTCGCGTGAACGCGTTTTCTGCGTGGGCACAATCGCATTCGGCGATCGTCATTGCGGCGTCAATCGTGGCGTTAGGCTTCCACGCGTATCGCCTCGTCCGGAAGCAGCGCGCGTTTTCCCGGCGCGTGACAGCATTGGAGTCACAGCTGACTCAGCGTAGAGGCGGGACACTTGCAACGCCGAGTGCGTGGCAACGCGTACGGAATACGGCTTTGCTCTGCCTCGTCTTCCCGGGCGTGTTCTCGGTATTGATTTGGGCCGCCTATTTGCTCGGCGGTCGGATTCAGCGGGATAACAGTGGAGTCACGACCGATCTCCTCGTGCTGAGCATCGCATACCCCGTCGGATCACTCCTCATGGGTACGGTCCTTGGCCTAGGAGTGCCGCTGATGCGCAATTTCGCGAGTTCATCCATCGTCGGAATTCTTGCGATCGCGCCGCTGATGGTCGGTATCGGTTTGTCGATAGACAACGCTCTCACGCAGTGGACATTGAGCGACACGGTGTTGACAGCTTCGCTCACCATTGTCTTCGGGATAGCGTTGGGTTGTGGCGCGACGATTGTGACGCGAAGACGCGCTGCCGCAGGGATGCTCAGATCGACGAAGAGGTAGACGGCGTAGCATCGGGCACGAAAGTAACACGCCCGACCCACCGAACTTCCGTGAGATCCGTAAGTTCATGATCGATCGCCCCCACGCGTTCACCGTACGCTCGACGACGACCGGCGGCCCGCGGCGCGACTCGTGGCGCATCCGTCGGTGTTCAGCGTCGACCTTTCCGACGGGATGATCAGTCTGCGCACGTCGGATCGTGGCGCGTTCCCGCGCGCGCTCCCTGCGGTGGCGCGAGCGGTGGAGCAGCGGTTCGGCGCCAACGCTGCCTCGATCGAGCTCAGATTTTCCTCAAGACCGATTGGACTCTGCCCGCCGGCGGACGCTACACGATCGAAGTACGATCGGACGGCTTCACCGGCGAGTACAGTTTCACGGCGACGGCGGCACCGCCGACACGTCGCTAACCTCATTTGTCAGACGGAGGACGATGCGATGACACGGATTCCGAACGGACGTGTGGTGTGGACCTCGGTGTGCGCCACGCTTGTGCTCGTGGCGCTCGCCGCATGCAACCGGGGGCGGCAGCTGCAGCAAACGAACAACGACACCGCGAGCATTAGTCCCCTCGACGCCGGCCTCCCCAAGCGCAAACCGCCGGTCCTCCCCAAGGTTCCGTTCAGCCAGCAGCCGTGCCAATCGCTCTCGGCCGCGGACGAGGCGGCCCTGAAGTTTCCGACGCCCGCGCGCACTGTGGCCTACAAGGAGACGTCGGATTCGCTGACGTACGACAACGCGTGCAGATGGTACAGCGGCGGCACGGAGCTCACGCTCATCGCCTACATGACGCAGGAAGACTACGACGGGACCTCGCAAACAATGAGAAGCAAGGAGAACGTCGCCCCCACCGACATTCCCGGAGCGTTCTACGACCGGCAGGGCTACCTCTGGTTCGCGAAGAACGGCTACTACGTGGAGGTCGGCGCCGGTAGCAAATCCCGCGAGTCGGTCGCGCGCCAGGTCGCCGGAAAGCTCTGATCGCCAGCGCCGCGGCGCCGTCGTGAGGCGTGCGCGCATACGACTGTGGATGTCGGTGGACGTGAGTCCGAATGGGAAGATGATCGTCTTCGATCTGCTTGGCGACCTGTACACGCTGCTGATTGGCGGCGGGAAGGCGACGCGGCTCACAAGCGGGATGGCGTTCGACGCGCAGCCACGCTTCAGGCCCGACGGCAAGCGCGTCGTCTTCGTCGCCGACCGTATCGGCGGCGACAATGTTTGGATCGTCAATCTCGACGCGAAAGACACCGTGCAGCTGACGAAGGGGAACAACAGCCTGTTCCTCTCGCCCGCCTGGACGTCCGACGGCAAGTACGTGATCGCGTCGAAGTCGGGCCGCTCGGTGGTCCCGCGAAGCTCTGGATGTATCACGTCGACAGCAGCACCGGCGCAGCTCATCAAGGAGCCGACTCAGCCTGAGCGACCGCGATACTCACACAGATACTCACACAGTTACTCACACACCCGCTGCAGATATGCAAAGCGGAACACCGCCTAACGCGGTGTCCCGCCTTGAGTTGCCCCTCCTGGGCTCGAACCAGGACTCTCCTGATCCAGAGTCAGGCGTGTTGCCAGTTACACCAAGGGGCATTGCTCTGATTTTTTTTCCTACTCCCAACGCTCTCGCCCTACCTCCACTCACCTCGAATCCACCCAGTCCCCACTCCCGCCACGCAGTGCACTTTCGCCTTTACAATACTCCCTACTCCCCACGCTCCCGCCACGTGCCACATGCGTAGTTCCCCACTCCCCACTTCCACTGCCCCCTCCCCCCGCACAAGAATTTACCCCCGCACCTCCCGACGCTCAACCCCGAGAGAGAACCCCTTCCACTCCCCACTCCCCCCGTCGAGATTCCCGGCGTGTCCCGCCTCCGCCGTCTGTCACGCGCCGCCACGCTCCTACTCGCCGCCTGCTCCCCACTCACCTGCCGCGCCCCCACGCTCGCACTCGGCGCGAACCCCACTAACGCGGACCAGCTCCTGTCATCATTGCAGGCCCGCTTCGGCCCCCACGACCGCGATGCCCGCTTGGATGACCTCCGCCCCCGATTCGCCAAGTCCGCCCTCATCCCGTCGAAACTCTTCCGCGACAAATCGGCCTGGACGTCGTCCGACAACGACACGCGCACGCTCGTCCTCTCGGGAAGCGGCACGCCGAACCACTACCGTCTCTCCATAGCCGGCGACGCCCCGCCACCGCTTCACGCCGCGGACTACCGCCGAGTGATGCTGCTCACCCGCCTCGCTCGCGACGACTACGAGTGGAACGTGCGCGATGAGCTGGCGGTCGGCTCCGTGACGGGCAACGACATGGGACGCGCCCTCGACGCGCTCCTCTCGAGCGCCGAGCACACGCCCCAAGCGGCCGGTCACATGGCGCTGCAGCACGACCTGCCACGCACCGCGGCGGCGCTGGGCCGCCTGTTCTCGCTCGACACTGTTCGCCTAACGCCTAACGCAGCCGGCGGCACGGACGTCCGGCTCGCGGCCACAATCCATGCCGACCGGGTGAATGCCGCGTTCCCCCACCTGGCGCACTACCTCGGCCACTACGTGGCTCCCACCAACGTCGATCTCACGGTGTACGACGACGCCGGCCATCAATGGTGGTCGGCATCGAAGCACGATGACGTGATCGCACTGACCATGCGCGTCCACGATGGCGACCTGGCGCCGCTCGCCGGTCCGCTGGCCCGAATGCCGGACCGCCTGCACGTCCGCATCAACGCCTCCACACGCACCTTCATCTTCCACGTCGGACTGCGCGCGCTCGTCGGCAACGTCGCACTCACCCGCGGGCCTAACGACAAGGCGTTCGTAGCCACGTTCCAGAAAGAGCCGGACTGGGACCTCCCGCCGCTGGTCGAGCAGATGCTGCACGCGCCGCTGCAACGCCCGTTCCAAGGGAACGGCTCCGTGCTGTCGTTCTCCGTCCATGATGGCGACGGCGATGGCGCGCCCACCATCCTGGTGCGCGACTACGACTTGACCGTGCGCGAAAGCCGGATCATGCGCTGGTTCGGCGAATTGGGAGATGCGGCGATCGAAGACTTTCGCACCGGCGCGGAAGTGGACTTCGACCGCTTCACCGGTGACGCACTCGGAGCGCTTCACGCCGACATCCTCGCGCTCGCGCAGACTCGCGCACACTAAAAAGGCGCCGCGGTTCGCCGCAGCGCCTAGCCAGTCATCTTCGTCTCTTGCGGTCAGATCCGCGAGGGGACGCCACGCACACCGTCATTGGAACTCTCCGTCCTACCGAACGGCGGCGGGCTATGCTGGACCCCATCGCAGAGCGGGTGTCACCCTCGTCATTGGAACTCTTCGTCCTACCGAGCGAAGGCGCACGCCGCAGAATCTTGGCACCGGCGAACCCAGCAGCCGGCATGCCATGGAGCTGAGGGGGATCGAACCCCTGACCTCTGCAGTGCGATTGCAGCGCTCTCCCAGCTGAGCTACAGCCCCGACAACCACTTGCAGCGATCGGGCCACTCTGACTCCCGGTCTCGCTCCGCCTGCTAAAAGCCCCGCGCGTGGCGGGGCCGCAACAAGCTGTTGAACTTTAACGTCTTCAGCCGATCGGGTCAAGCTCGGTTGGCGCTGCTTCGAACCTAAGACGCGTTCAGCAGCCGGTAGTCACAAGCAGGGGCCACTTCCTTCACCGCACTCATACACATACCATGCCGGGATGTTCGATGACCTCCGCCCAACTGACATCTTCGCCGCAGCCTACCGTCTGCGCGAGGTCGTTCGCCGAACGCCACTCCGACTCTCCCTGGCGCTCAGCGAACGCGCCCAGCGCGACATCTACCTCAAGCTCGAATGCGCTCAAACCACCGGCTCGTTCAAGCTGCGCGGCGCGTTCAATACCATCTCCACCCTCCCGCCCGATGTCCGCGCGCGAGGCATCGTCGCCTCATCAGCGGGCAACCACGGCCTCGGCGTGGCGTGGGCGGCGCATTATTTCAATGCGCCGGCCACGATCTTCGTTCCGCGCACGGCGCCGCGAGTCAAACGCGACGGCATCGCGGCGCTGGGCGCCACGGTCAATGACGAAGAACCTCACTACGACGCGGCCATGGCCCGCGCCATCGCGTTCGCCCGCGATCACGATGCGACATTCATCCACCCGTGCACCGGCGATGCACTCATCGCCGGCCAGGGAACGGTGGCAATCGAGGTCCTCGAAGAGTTGCCGTTGCTCGGCACGCTCGTGACGCCGGTGGGCGGCGGCGGACTGCTGGGCGGCTGCGGCGTCCTGCTGCGACGTGTGGCGCCAACAGTGCGCATTGTCGGCGCACAGAGCGAAAACACGGCCGCCATGGCACGATCGCTCGCGGCGTCAGCGGTAGTCTCCATTCCCTCGGTCCCCACCCTGGCCGACGGGCTGGCCGGAGACATCGACGAGCTGGCACTGGACATCGGGCGGCACACGCTCGACGCCATGCTCACGGTCAGCGAAGCAGCCATCGCACAGGCAATCGCGCTCCTGGCGCGTGAAGAGATGCTCACGGTTGAAGGCTCGGGCGCTGTGGGCGTGGCGGCGATCCTCGAAGGATACGCCGATACCTGGCCCGGTCCGGTGGCCATCATCGTAAGCGGCGGCAACATCGACCGCGAACGATTCGAAACTATCCGCCTTGCAGGCATTGGAGACTAGGAACTCGAGACTCCAGTCCCGGGTGCCGAGTCCCAAGTCCCGAGTCTGGATGTAAATTCCGCGTCGATCACCCATGTCGCTCTCCCTTCGCTTCCTCGGTACGTCCGCGGCCCGCCCCACGGTGGAGCGCGGCGTCTCCTCCCTGGCGCTCATCCGCGAGGGAGAAACGCTGCTGTTCGATTGCGGCGAAGGAACGCAGCGACAGATGATGCGCTACGGTATCTCGTTCGCTCTCGCCGACATCTTCTTCACGCACTTTCACGGCGATCACCTGATCGGCGTGATCGGCCTGGTTCGTACGCTCGCGCTACAAGGTCGCGAAGAGCCGCTTCGCCTCTGGGGACCGCGCGGCGCCTCCCGCGTGCTTCGCTCGGCGACGCACCTGGGCGTGGAGCGCATCGGATTCCCAATCGAAATCACGGATCTGGAGCCGGGTCACATGGTGGCTCGCAACGGATACTCGATCGTCACGGTACCCGTCGATCACCGCGGCACGCTGGCCCTCGGCTACGCGCTCATCGAGGAGGAGCGACGCGGACGGTTCAACCCCGACCTCGCGCGCGACCTGGGCATCCCCGAGGGCCCGCTCTGGGGCAAGCTCCACCGCGGCCAGCCGGTGACGCTCGACGACGGCCGAGTGGTGGATCCCGCGACCCTCGTCGGCCCCACCCGCTCCGGACGGCGCGTGGTCATCTCCGGCGACACCAGGCCTAACGCACAGTTAGGCGAAGCGGCATGCAAGGCCGACCTGCTGGTGCACGAAGCCACGTTCGGCGACGAGGAGGCCACACGCGCCGCGGAGACCGGACATTCCACGGCCCGGGAAGCGGCCGAGCTCGCCGCGCAGGCGGGGGTGAAACGGCTGGTGCTCACCCACTTCTCGGCGCGCTACTCGCGCGACACGAGCGAGTTGGTTCGTGAAGCGCGCGAGCGGTTTCCCGAAACGATCGCCGCGCGCGATGGGCTGGAAGTCGAGGTACCATACGCCGCCGACCACGCGCCGGACGGCGCGCACGAGGCAACGCCCCCGACAACGCACTGACGTCCAACAAAAGTGGGTCCGGGCGGCACAACCGGGCGCGGCGCTCCGTGCGCCGCGCCCACGAGGTCAGGTGCCCGACGCGCCCGGCGCGTTGACCGAGTCCACCGTCACGAGGCTCACCACCTCGCCGACGTTGCAGAAGCTGCCGCCACCCTTGAGCGGCGTCACCACCAGCACCGCGCTCGCACCATCCACCAGGAGATCGGTTGGAGCTTGCGCCGCCTGCAGCTCGTAGTCGTGCCCCTTGGTAGACGAGAACTTCCAACACGTGGCGCTGTCCGCCGTCGTCACCATGTGCACGGTGCCGTGCAGCTTGAGTTCTCCCTCCTTCGGTCCTTTCTCCTCGCCGCTGTTGCAAGCAGCCATGACCAGAAGAACGAGAGCGACTGCACAAGTGCCCTGCACCCGTCGAGCAACGTCAGTCATTGGACGACCCTCGTTGAAGTGAAAACGCCAATAAGCCCGCTGCGCCGATAAAAGGCGACGCTTCACAGCTTGGCGAATGGTACCGCGCTCCGCAACCACCGATAGCGTCGCAGGTAACGTACGGCCAAGCGTGTCCCGACCGCAACAGGTAACGGGTGAGGTGTGAGGTGTGACGCGTTTACGCGGCCGGCGCGGCTACAGGCAGCCCCAGCGGGTCGGAGGCCACCGATATTCGCATCGACCGCCTGAATAGCAGCGCGACGCTTTGCTCGTCGAGCGACTCCAAAATGGCACCGGCGTCCAGATGCGATGTCACGCTGCGCGCCTCCGGAGTCGAGGCCTGATACCACGCGTAGCGGTCATCCCTGGAGTTCGGGGCGCCTGCGCGGTGGAACACGATCATGGCATTGCTGGATCCGGGAAGCTCGACTGCGACGGTCCAGGGTATGCCTTGCCGGTCTACATAGGTCCGTGTGGTCTGTGTTTTCTTGGCCATTGATGCGTCAGGGAGTGGGTTGCGGGACAAGAGGCTGTCGTCCCGCGTAGCCCGCCTCGAGCTCGTGCCAATACTCCACGGCGGATTCGCCAAGTCGCCAGCACAGATACACCGAGCGGCCGTCCATCTCTCCGGGAAAGTCCACCAGTCCGGCGTCGAACGGCATTTTGTACGCAATGCCGAGTGCCTGCAGCTCACGTATGCAGGAATCGATCTCGGCCGCAAACCGCTGCGTGTCTCGCTCGAGGCCGGCAAGGCGGGGGTCGGGATCGTCGGCACGGGATGCGCCGGCTGCCAGCTCGAGCTCGGCCACGCGTTCGCGCCACCGCGCGTAGAGCAACACAATATCCCGCACAATGCGGCTGACTAGCGGAAGCGTGCGCGTGGCTTCGTCGGCGGTGTAGACTTTCATCGCATCTGCACTCATGTGGCCGGACCAGGTTCGGCGTCTTCGGCGGCGCGTTCCTCGAGTCGGCGACGACGTCGCTCGATAGCGGCCGCGAATCGGCGCCGTTCGATCTCCGTGCCGGGGATCACGTGCGGCACTTCTATGGGCCGGCCGTTGCGATCGATGGCGACGAACGTGACGTAGCACGAGTTGGTATGGCGCCGCACGCCAGTGATCATGTTTTCTGCCTCCACGCGCACGCCCACTTCCATTGACGTTCGGCCGGCATAGTTGACGCTGGCCTTCATGATCACGAGGTCGCCCACGTGGATCGGCTCCCGAAAATCAACGCGATCGACTGACACGGTGACACAATTCCCGCGCGCGTGGCGAATGGCAGCCACAGCGGCCGTGCGGTCCATCATGGACAGAATGACTCCCCCGAAAACGTGGCCGAGTACGTTGGCGTGCTGGGGCATCATGATCTCGGACGTCTCGTGCTGGGATGCGCGCACAGGACGTGCCGCACGCGAAGGGAGGTGAGCTGCAGAACCTTCGTCGGAAGGGACAGGTGGAACGGTCATCGCGGTACGGGCCTCGTCGGAATAGAGGGCGGCCTCATCGAAGGCGTGAGCGAGCGCGCGTTTGGTGGTGCTGTCGATTCCCGGTTGATCGAGCCAGAAGATGCGCCTCACGGGAGCGGGGACTTGAGCCACGGCCCAGACATGCCGAGCACTGTCCACGAGCTCGACGCGCGCCGAATCGCCGTTGGCCATAAGATGTGCGACGACCGCGTAGTTATGGTGCTTCCAGCGTACGCTAACGGAATCGGTGGAATCGGGAAGCCCAGCGCTGGCTTCGCTCCACCATGCCGGAACGGACACCGCAATGGGCGGCAAGGACAACGTGAGACCGCCGCCAAGGGTGCCGTGACCGGGCGAAACGAACTCGACAGCGGGCGCGCCGTGAAGATGCACGAGTGTGTAGCTGCCGCTGTCGAAGGCAAAATCGCCGATCGCGCCGGCGGCTTCTTTGGCGCGCGCATCGCGCGACGCAAGCACGGAGTCCAAGGCCTGGCTGAACAGCGAGCGTCCCTTGTTCACCAGCTCCCGGCCGGCATGGTCGCCGAACAATGCTGAGACCGAGACGTCGCCGGCACCCCGCAAGTCCAGCACTCCGCGCCGCGACACGTGCCAGTCGTCGCCGCCGCGCACCGTGAGGTCGGCGCGATACTCGTACGACACGTACGGACCGAACTGATCCATAACGTCGAGCTCGCTGGTGGCCGACACGCGAGGGTCGTCCTGCTCGTCCTCATCCGAATCCAAAGGCCGGTCGTCGGGGTGGGTGCGCGCGTACCACGCCTCGATGCCCTCGATGGTGGTGTCGCGGAACACCAGCACGGAATCGCCCGTGATGATGTCGCGACGCCAGACCTGCTGGCCGATGATCTCGGCGTCGGCGTACGAGCGGTCGTCGTCGGCGATGTACACCTCGTAGAAGCGCCCGCCATAGCGGGCGAGTTGGATGGGCGACCCGCGGGCATGGATTCCCAGCGGTCCCGACCGCACCCAGAAGGTGGAGTCGCCGGCCGTAACCAGGAATTCGACGTTGGGCGATGCCGTAGAGCGTGATCGACACGCGGTGGTGCCCGCGGTCATCGGCACTACCGCGACGGCAGCGTACATGCACCAGCGCCGGCGCGAGCGGATGCGCGATTCGGATCGAACGCCGGACACGGTGCGAAGCGATGACGGAGACGGGGGGGGGACGATACTTGGGACTGCACGCAATAATATAGCGTGTGACGGAAGCAGACCATTTGTCGTACTCTCAGCAAGCGCCGCGAGCACGAGTTCGCGTGCCGTGTCATCATCATCTGCGGGAGCATCTCCAGCCCATGCGGCGTGTTTCTTTATGCGCGGCGCTCGTTCTCTGCGGCGCCATGATCGCGGCGCGGCCCAGCGCCGCGCAGCGCGCGGTCCCCAGCGATTCGTTGATCGTGCGCGCGCTCTACGTGAATCGCTCGGCGGCGCAGAGTCCCCGGCGCATGCGCAAGTTGATCGCCATTGCGGATTCGACCGAAATCAACGCCTTCGTAATCGACATGAAGGATGAGTTCGGCCTGAACTACGAGTCCAAGGATCCGATGGTTGCCCGCAACGCGGGACGCGGAGGGCGCATTCCGCATCTGGCCGAGCTGTTGGACACGTTGAAGGCGCACGACATTCTGGCCATTGCGCGCCTCGTGGTGTTCAAGGACTCGGTGGCCGCGCGGTTGAATCCGGACCACGTGATCCACCAGCCTAACGGGCAGCCCTGGCACGACAAGAAGGGACTCGCGTGGGTGGACCCGTACGACACGACGATCTGGGAATACGACACCAGGGTGGCGGAAGAGATGGCGCGGATGGGGTTTGCCGAAATACAATTCGATTACATCCGGTTTCCCGAACCGTATAGGAGCCTCCCGCCGCAGGTATTCGGCGATGCGAACGGACGCACAAAGCCGCAGGCGCTGGCCCAATTTTTCGAGACCGCGTGCCCGCGGGTCCGCAAGTTAGGCGCACGATGCACGGCGGACATCTTCGGCTTGGTGACAACCGTGCCGGGCGCGCTCGAAGTCGGACAGGCCTGGGAGCCGCTGTCGCCGGTGACGGACGTGCTCCTTCCGATGGTCTACCCTTCCCTCTATCCCCACGGGGCGTTCGGCATCCATCGGCCTAAC
The DNA here is from genome assembly GCA_025450035.1 of Gemmatimonadaceae bacterium. Classification (GTDB taxonomy): domain Bacteria; phylum Gemmatimonadota; class Gemmatimonadetes; order Gemmatimonadales; family Gemmatimonadaceae; genus JADGGM01. The sequence continues at coordinate 7,076 of JANWIF010000093.1, read as the reverse complement.
GCAGAACCCTATCGCGTGGTGTATACGGCGGCCGCCCGCGCGCACGCACGCGACCTGAAGCTCGGCATCACGTCCCAAGCGCACGTGCGCCCGTGGCTCCAGGCATTCACCCTCGGCGCGCCGCGCTACGGCGCGCGCGAGGTGGAAGAGCAGAAACGGGCCGTGTACGACGCCGGATATGATAGTTGGACGCTGTGGAATCCGGGATCGGTGTACGAGCCGTATCTCGCGGGGCTCGAACGGACGACGGTGTCCAGGAGACGCATCGGCGGGGACGGAGTAAGAGGGGGAAGGTAAGAGGGGATAGTAGGGTGTGGGGAGGAATACCCGCTATCCCCGCTTACCTTCCCGCTCCTACCTTCTCCCCTCTCGTCTGCTACCTCCCGCCTGACTCCGCTCCACCGCCTCCACCAACCGATCCACTTCATCTGCAGTCGTATAGCACGCGCATCCCGCCCGGACCACGCCGTCCGGTGCCATGCCGAGCCGCTCGATGACCGTCGTCGCGTAGAAATCTCCGTTAGACGCGAACAGCGCGCGCTCGGCGAGGTCCTGCGCGACGGCGGTAGAGGACCGGCCGGCCACGACGAAGGACACGGTCGGCGTGCGCGGTGCGGATGGCGGCGGACCGAATACGCGAACCCCGGGAATCCCGGAGAGGCCGTTCCAGAGGCGCGAGAGCAACTCCGCGCCGCGCGCGTCCAGCGCGCTGAACGCGGACTCGAGACGCGCCCGGCGTGTGTCGCCGGCACCGAGTGAGGCCAGAAAATCCACCGCGGCGGCGGCGCCAATGATTCCCTCGTGGCTCTGCGTGCCCGTCTCCAAACGCTCGGGCGCGGTGTCGGGCGCGGGCTCCAACTTCGGGACGTCCAGCTCGAGCATTCGCTCGCTGGCACCGTACAGCACGCCAATGTGCGGGCCGTAAAACTTGTACGCTGAGCAAACCAGGAAGTCGCAGCCGATGGCCCGCACGTCGACGAGTTTGTGCGGCGCAGAGTGCACGGCGTCGACGAACGCGATCGCGCCGACCGAATGCGCAAGCTGGGTGGCGCGCGTGACGTCGTTGATGGTTCCGAGCGCATTCGACGCGGCGCCGATGGCCACGACGCGCGTGCGATTTCCAACGGCGCGCTCGAGATCGTCCCAATCGAGTTGGCCGGAATCGGGATGCATGCGCACGGTGCGCACGGTAACGCCGCGTTCGATGGCCAGCGCCTGCCAGGGCGCGATGTTCGCGTGATGGTCGAGCTCCGTCACCACGATCTGGTCGCCCGGGCCGAGCCGTCGGCCAATACCGCGCGCAATATGGAAAGCGAGCGACGTCATGTTCTGGCCGAACGCGATCTCATCGTCGCGCGCGTTCAGAAAATCGGCGAGCGTGCGGCGCGCGCGGGCGATGGCGGCATCGGTCTCGATGCTGGTGGGGTACGCCCAGTGCGTGTTGGCATTGTGATTCAGCAGGTAGTCGGTCATGGCGTCGGTCACGACGCGCGGCACCTGCGTGCCGCCGGGTCCATCGAAGTACGCGACCCATCGTCCGTTGTGCCGGCGCTCGAGGGCGGGAAAGTGCTGGCGGATGGCATCGGGACTCGGCGTGCGCGACGCGGCGGATTCTGTCATTTGATCTCGATTCCGGCCCACTGTTCGATGACACGTACCGCTTCCACGTGGTCGGCGTCTTCGCCTAACATGGTATGGGCAGCGCGAAAGAGCTCGCTGGTCAACTGGAGCAACGGCGACGGCACGCGCTGCTCGCGGGCCACGCCGGCGGCGATACCGGCGTCCTTGTCGAGCAGGGCGAGGCGAAAGGTGCGCGGAAAGGCGCGGGTAAGGATACGCTCGGGGAAGAGCTGCTGCGACGCAAAGCTGCGGCCGCTCGACGCGTTGATGACATCGAGGGCGACGGCGGGGGACACGCCGGCCTTGGCGAGCGCGGCGATACCTTCGCCGGTCGCCCAGATGTGCACGGCGAGGAGCGCGTTGTTCACGGACTTGAGCGCGTCGCCCGAGCCCACGGGCCCGCAGTGCACCAGCTTTTCACCGAACGCATCGATCACCGGACGTGCGCGCTCGAACGCGGCCGCATCGCCGCCGCACATCACGGTCAGCGTGCCGCGCTCGGCGCCGATCGTCCCGCCGCTGACCGGCGCGTCGATGAACGCGATGTCGTGCTCGGCGAGTCGCGCGGCGATGCGGCGCGACGTGGTGGGATCGCCCGACGTGCAATCGATGAGCATCGCGCCGCGGGCGAGGCCGGCGAGCAGCCCGTCCGGTCTATCGAGTAACGCTTCGACATCCTGTGACGTGGGCAAGCACGTGACGACGAAGGCGGCGCCGCGCGCGGCATCGGCGGGCGTGCGTGCAACGCGCGCGGCGGTGTCCCGCGCGAATGCTTCGGCGCGCGCGCGTGTGCGGTTCCAGACCGCAAGCTCGAACGACGGTGCGACGAGGTGTCGCGCCATCGGCGTGCCGATGGCGCCGAGTCCGAGAAAGGCAACGTGTGTCGTCATGTGGTCGAGGGAAGAGACCACGGATATTCGTCGACCAACGCCACGAAGTCAAAGCCATCGCGCCGGCTGCCCGGCCCGGCGCGCGACGTTAGCTTGCGGCGTGGCCATTCACATCACGACTGACGTCGCCATTCGCGGCATGCTCTCCGTCCATTCCGTGCGCGCCGTGTTCACCGCCCTGGCGGGCGTGGAGGGGATCATGTCCGCCGACGTGTCACTGGGCCGCGCGGTGATCGAGCACGACGGAACGGCGACGCATGAGCACATCGCGGAAGCAATCGCCTTGGCGGGGTGTGAGGTCGTTGCGCTCCACGACGAGAAGCGGCTCCCCGTCGTCTGAAGTCGCGACTACCGCGCGGCAGGGATCAAGTCCGCGGAGCTGTCCGCACTCTCGTCAGGCGACTCCATGGGCACGGTGCCGTTTTCCAACCACGCGTACTCACCCGCGAGGACGCGTTGCGACAGACGGTAGAGCCTGCCGTCGGTTGGGCCAAAGAGCATGCGGAAGTGGTCGGCAATGCGCAGCCGTGCTTCGTGACAGAACACGTCGGCCAGGTCGATCGCGTTCGCGTCGCCGTCGGCGGCCACCTTGAGCGCGCGCACGCACGACGCGGACATCGCGAACAGGTCGGCGCCGATGTCCACGGCGCGGAACAACACCATCTGCCGCTTCTCGAGCTTGGGGCCGAGCTTGACCATCGCGTGGAAGATGGAGCGCCCCAGGTGGCGCGTGGCGCGTTCGATGTAGCGCATGTGATCGGCCAGGCGCCCGAACTCGCTGTACGAGCGGAAGCCGCCTAACCAGCGGCTGGTGTACCACACGGGATAGAAGCGCGCCGAGCGCCGGAACGCCGCCCACCGTTGCGCGCCGGTGGCCTTGGGGTTCACGAGATCGAATGCCGTGCGGAAATGCCAGTCGACCGCTTCGCGAGCGATGAACAGGCGCATGATCTCCGACGACCCTTCAAAGATCAGGTTGATGCGGAAGTCGCGCATCGCGCGTTCGATCGGCACCGGCTTCTCGCCGCGGGCACGCAGCGAGTCGGCGGTCTCGTAGCCGCGGCCCCCGCGAATCTGCAACGTGTCGTCCACGATGCGCCAACCGGCCTCGGTGTTCCACAGCTTGGCGATCGCCGCTTCGAGGCGAATGTCGTATCCGCCGCGGTCGGCCATCTTGCTGGCCAACTCGGCGATCGATTCCATGGCAAACGTGTTGGCCGCCATCTTGGCCAGCTTCTGCGCCACCGCCTCGTGCTTGCCGATCGGCTGTCCCCATTGCACACGCTCGTTCGACCATTCGCGAGCCGCGCGCACCATCTGCTTGCCCGCGTACGCCGCGCTCGCGGGCAGCGTTAGGCGACCGGTGTTGAGAGTGATCAACGCCAGTTTGAGACCCTTCCCTTCCTCCCACAAGATATTCTCGCGCGGGACGCGCACGTTGGTGAACTGGATCACGCCGTTCTCGAGCGCCTTGAGTCCCATGAACCGGCACCGGTGCAATACCTCGACCCCCGGCCAACTGGTCTCGACGATGAACGCGGTGATCTGCTTCTTCGCCTTACCGTGCACCGTGGCGTCAGGCGTGCGCGCCATCACGAGGATGAGCTCGGCGCGCGTGCCGTTGGTGCACCACAGCTTCTGACCGTTCAGGATAAACGCCGTTCCGTCGTCCGTGGCGACAGCCGAAGTCCGCATGTTCGCCGGATCGCTCCCCGCGTCCACCTCGGTAAGCGCGAAGGCCGAGATCGCGCCCTTGGCGAGACGGGGAAAGTACTTCGCCTTCTGCTCCTTGGTGCCGAACAACGTGAGGGGCTGCGGCAGACCGATGGACTGGTGCGCCGAGAGCAATGCGGTGAGCGATCCGTCGCGCGACGTGACCATGCCCATGGCGCGGATGTAGCTGGTCTGTGACAAGCCGAGGCCGCCGTACTCACGGGGAATCTTGATCCCGAACGCGCCCATCTCGCGCAGCTCCTGCACGAGGGATTCGGGAATCTCGCCTGTACGGTCTATCTCGTCGGACGGGAACCGCTCGAGATACTCGCGTAACGCATCGAAGAACGGTTTCGCGCGCGCGGTTTCTTCGGGATCATCGGCCGGAAACGGGTGAATGATGTCGGGTCGGAAGCGGCCGAGGAACATCTCCTGGAGAAAACTCGGCTGCGTCCATTCACTCTCGCGCGCCGCCTCGGCGACGTCGCGGGCTTCCTGCTCGGAGGCAAGGCCGTGTTGCGCATCTGCCATGACAGATCACCCTCATCAGGATCGAATGACACTGCCTGGAAAGCTACACGGTGCGCGGACGGGTGGACAATCGGCGGCGTCCTTACCGCGTCACGATGACGGACGATGTTCCAACCACAGGAGATACCCCGCGCCGTAGAGCGCGATCGCCGCGAAGGTGAACCATTGAATGGCGTAGCTGAGGTGCGGACCGTTATCCATGGGCGGGAGTTCGAGCCGTGTGGGAGCACCGTTGGCACGCGGCGCATCGGGGGGCGCCAGCTCGACGACAGTGAACGGTGCGATGGCGTACGGCAGCTCCGCGGCGGCCCGGGCATAGTCGAGTTCGCGCCACGCGCGCGGGTTGGTCGCCGATTGCGGGCCGCCGCGCGTACGCGCGGGGAGCGGCTCCACGAATCCATCCACTTCGGTGTGCTCGGCCTCCATCCACAACGACTTGTCGACCGTCGAGGCATCGGGCGAGTAGACCCAGCCGCGATTCACGAGGACAGCGCGTCCACCGCTATCCGGGCGGAGCGGCGTGACGAGAAATACTCCCGGCGCGCCCTGACGCGACCGGCCGGTCACCACGAATTGATGATCGAAGTCGAGCGTGCCGCGGATGTGAACGCGGCGATATTTCGCGAGCGCCGTGTCATCGGGGATCTCTTCGAGCGACGCCGGGGGGGCGGCCAGACGCTGCTCGAACTGCGCATTGAACGCGCGACGCTCGGCGAGACGATGGAGCTGCCACACGCCCAACCGGGCGAAGATCGCGGCAAAGCCCACCGCGACGACGAGTCCGATTGCGGTGCGACGGTTCATGCGCGGAAATTAGCATCTCGCGACGGGGGGCGCAGCGACTGCGGCACGGAGCGCACCGGCGCTCAGAACAGGCTCATCTGTTCGCCGAGCTCGCTCGGATCGACCGGCCGTTGTCCGAGCAGGCGTTGGAGTTGGCGCGCGGTCGCGGGGCTGTGTCCCGCGTAGTGGTTGTTGGCGTAGCCGCGCACCGCCGTCACCTTCTGCACGAGCATCGTGATCGCCTCGGCCCACGCTTCGAGCTCGCGAGTGCGGTCGGCCTGGATGCGCGAATAGTCGACGATATCTCGGTTAGGCCCCATCCAACGCAGGTAGGCGAAATCGGCCGTGGGCTTGTCGGCGAGCGCGAGCATGATGCGGCGCGGGATCCAACGGGCATCGCTCAGTGCGAGCGCGACGTTGTGTTCGGCGAGCAGCGCGAGCACGCCCTCGTGAATCCAGCCGCGATGGCGAAACTCCACCGCGACGTGTACATCGTGCGGCAGCGTGGGGAGAAACGAAGCCAACGCCGGGAGCTCGCCCGGGCCGAAGTCGGGACTCAGCTGCACGAGGACCGCGCCCAACTTGGCACCGAGCAGGCGGGCGCGCTCGAAGAACACCGCCGTGAGGTCGTCGGCGTCACGCAGCCGGTGTTCGTGGGTGATCTCCTGCGGCAGCTTGAGCGCGAACGTGAAATGGCCCGGCGTGCGCTCGGCCCAACCGCGCACCGTTTTCTCGGCGGGGACGGCATAGAACGTGGAGTCCACCTCGACGGTGTCGAACGCGCGCGCATACACGGCCAGGAAGTCCGGCGGGCGTGTGTCGGGCGGATAGAACGGTCCCACCCAGGCGTCGTAGTTCCACCCCTGCGTGCCGATGTGCACCGTGGAGGGCATGGGCTAAATCGCGATGCGTCGGGAGCCGCTGTCAAGTAGGGCGCCACACGGAGCGGCGCCGAGCGTGCAATCAGCGGTAGGTTTCAAAAAAGCCGGTACCGGTGCCCGAGAGTGGATCGCCGAGCACACGACCGGTGAGCGTCGCCCGCCCTTTCATCTGGATGAAGTACGGCACGCGCAACAGTCGCGCGCCGCCGGCATCGCCGCGCTCGATCAGCGCGCCTCGAGTGTCCGTACCGATCGCATCCTCGATGGTAATCGCGAGACGCAGCGTGTCGGTTCCGCGCGCATCCTCGATCACGGCGCTGGACGGAACGCGGACCTCGCGCCCATTGACGGTGATCATGCGGGCGTCCACGTACTCGACGGTGCGCGGCCGAAAGAGGGCGCGGAATCCGAGCGAGTCCACCAGGTAGAGGAAGTGCGGCGGGCGGGACACTGTGCTATCGGGCGGCTCGACGCGACCGTACAGGATGGTGTAGTTGCCGGCGCGCGTGGCGCCCCATTCCCAGTGTACGCCGCGCCACACGCCCCAGTTGTGGTCGTGATACGATTGCGCCGCATCGTACTGTTCGCAGCGGCCGTTCACGCAGATCGAACCCGTCGCATCGGCACGTAGGCCGGGAACGACATACCCAGACATCGT
>JANWIF010000092.1 GCA_025450035.1 Gemmatimonadaceae bacterium | reverse complement strand
CCAGCGCCCGGGCGCGATCGCCGAGCATCATCGACGCACCCGCACCAAGATAGAGCGCACGCGCATCGTCGGGATTGAGCTCGAGATGCTTACCCGCCACCTCGAGCCCCCGGCGCAGGCTTGCCTCCGCATCGGCCACGCGCCCCAACCGCCGCAATGACGTCTGCACCAGAAAGAGCGCCTGGTAGTCCTCCGGCCTAACTCGGCTCGCTTCTTCATATTGGCGCACCGTGTCCGCGAACTTCCCCTGCTGAAAGAGCGCCCGCGCGTAGAAGTAGTGTGCTTCGAATAGCTGCGGATTCAGCCGGATCGCCATCTGGAACTCCGCTTGCGCCTGGTCGTATGCCTTGGTGAGCGTGAGCGCGAGACCGCGCGAGGCGTGAGCCTCGGCGACGTCCGGGCCCAGCTCCAGCGCTTTCCGGCTGTAGCTCTCGGCGCTTTCGATGTTGGCCTTGCTCGCATCCCAGTACATGTAGAGAAACGAGCAACAGTCCGCGGCTCCCGCGTGCGCCGGCGCGTAATTCGGATCGATGTCCAAAGCGCGCTCGAACATGCGGCGCGCGAACTGGATGCCGGAACGACGGAACTGGTGATGAAACTGGCGCCCGCGGAGATAGTAGTCGTATGCCTCGACATCGGCGCGCGGGACATTCTCGATCGCGCGCTTTTCCTGATCGCTCAACACCACGCGCAACGCGCGCACGATGCTGGCGGCGATCTCGTCCTGAATGGCGAACACGTCTTCCATCTCCCGGTCGTAGCGTTCCGACCAGAGGTGGTAGCCATCGGTCACGTTCACGAGCTGCGCCACCACGCGCAGCCGCGAGCCCGCCTTCCGCACACTCCCTTCGAGCACCGCGGACACGTTCAACTGCTCGCCGATGGTCCGCACATCCGCGTTCTTGCCCTTGAAGGCGAAGGACGACGTACGCGCCGCCACGCGCAGCCGCTGGATCTTCGTCAGCGCGTTGATGATCTCCTCGGCCATCCCGTCGGTGAAGTACTCGTTTTCCGGATCGGCGCTCATGTTCACGAAGGGAAGTACCGCAATCGACTTGGGGACCGCCGCTGCGTCCGCCGTGATCGAGGCGCGCGTCGTGCCGGGAGGCGTCGACGCCAGGCCGACGGAGCCCAGCGCCTGCGCGAACTGCGCGGCGGTAGCGTAGCGCTCGGCGGGATTTTTCTCCATCGCTTTCCGCACTGCCTGCTCCACCCATTCGGGCACCGCGGGCCTCGCCGATCGGAGCGATGGCGCGGGCTCGGTGATGCTCCGCGCGATGATCGCCTGCGCGGTGGTTCCGGTGAACGGCGCGTGGCCGGCGAGCATCTCGTAGAGCACGCATCCCAGGCTGTAGATGTCGGTGCGGCCATCGATCTCCGGCTCTCCCATGGCCTGCTCGGGGCTCATGTAGGCGGCGGTGCCCATCGCCGTGCCGGTTTGCGTTAGGCTGACGTCGGACGCGGCGGACAGCGCCTTGGCGATGCCGAAGTCGGCGACCATCGCCTCGCCGTCGTGCAGCATCACGTTTTCCGGCTTGATGTCGCGGTGCACCACCTGGTGGCGGTGCGCATAGTCGAGCGCGGCAGCCATGGCGCGCGCGAGGCGCAGCGCGTCCTCCACGGGGAGTTGTTTCTCGCGATCGATGCGCTGCCGCAGCGACTCCCCCTCCACGTAGGGCATCACGTAATAGAGGAGCCCGTCCGCCTGTCCGGAGTCGTACAGCGGCACGATGTGCGGGTGCTGGAGCGACGCCGCGATGTCGATCTCGCGAAGAAAGCGCTCGGGCCCGACATTGGCCGCAAGGTGCGGATGCAAGAGCTTGAGCGCGACCGGGCGCCGATGTTTGCGATCGTGCGCCAGGTACACGGTGGCCATGCCGCCGCGGCCGAGCTCGCGCTCGACGACGTAACGATCCGCAAGCGCATCCGTGAGACGATCCAGGTCAGTCATCGCCTGAAAAGATACGCGCCCGCCACCGATGCGCCAGCCGACCGCGAGACCGCGGCCGCGTCATATCCGTCGAAGGATGGAAGCGTGGCATCGGCATGCGTCCACGACGCGCGAAGTTCGCCGAGATCCACTGGCGAGCCATCGTCGTCGAGCGGAGCGAACACACATATCGATCATCCGCATCCCGATGCCGAACGGCCGTCAGGTGCCGGTCCCCTCCGCACGCTCCGCGCCCCCATCCCGGTTCGCTCCTCCGCCCCTGGCCACCTGTCCCGAGAGCATCTGCTGCTCGAGCGCGGCGGCGCCAAGCAGCCCGCCTAACCCCATCGACTCCACCGCGGTACTCGGCACCACCATCAACGCACCCTTATCCTTGATCCCCTCGTACAGGATGTTCATCGCCCGCAGGTGCAGCGCGGTGGGATTCTGCTGATAGGCCCGCGACGCTTGATCGAACAGCGCCGCGATCTCCACTTCGGCTTCGCCCAGGATGATCCGCGCGCGCTTCTCGCGCGTCGCCTGCGCCTCACGCGACATGGCGTCCTGCAGCGTCGTGGGAATCACCACGTCGCGCATCTCGACCGCCTGCACCTCGATGCCCCATGGCATGCAGCGCTGATCGATGAGGTCCTGAAGCTCGGTCTCGATCTGCTCTCGACCCCGTAGCAGATCGGACAACGACGTCCGGCCGATGATGTCGCGCAGCGCAGTCTGCGCCGCCCAACTCACGGCCTGCGGGTAGTGCTGCACGTCCAGCGCCGCCCGCTCGGGATAGTGCACCATCCAGAACAGCACCGCGTCCACGTTCACGGGCACGGTGTCGGACGTGAGCGTTTCCTCCGCGGCGAACGCCGTGGTGATGACCCGCTGGTCCACCCAGGACGAGATGCTGTCCACGAACGGCACCAGCCAGAAGAGCCCGGGTCCGCGCGTCCCGCGGTAGTGGCCTAACCGGAGCACCACGGCGCGCTCCCAGTGCTTCGCGACCTGCGGCGACATGCCCGCGAGCAGGCCGAGCACCACACCGATCACCACGCCCGGGATGCTGTTCAGCGCCGCCAGGCTCAACAACCCAATCCCGATACAACCGAGCGCGAGCAGCACCGAGATGAAATTCGGGCGCCCTCCACTCGGGACGCGTTCGGTTGTCAATGAATAGCCGGGCACCGGAGACATAGGGAACCTCCTCGGGCGAGTCGGCAGAGCGCGCCAGGAACGAAGGACACGAGATGCGCCTGTCTCCCTCACAATGGCGCGCCCGCGCGTCTAGTCAAGCGGCGTCCCCCCCCCCGCTGCGTTTTCGCTCGCCGGCGCGTATGATGGAGAGACCGGGATTCACACCACGTGCTGGAGCTCACCACATGAGTGCTCTCACGCTCACCATCAATGGCCGCCGCCACACCATCGATGCGGCGCCAGACACCCCGCTCCTGTGGGTGATCCGGGATTCGCTCAACCTCACGGGCACCAAGTTTGGCTGCGGCATGGCGTTCTGCGGCGCCTGCACGGTGCACCTGGACGGTACACCGGTCCGCTCGTGCAGCGTGCCGGTATCCGCGGCCGCGAGCCGGCACGTCACCACCATCGAGGGATTGTCCACCACGGCCGGCAAGCGCCTGCAGCAGGCGTGGATCGACGAAGAAGTTCCCCAGTGCGGCTACTGCCAGTCCGGACAGCTCATGTCCGCCGCCGCGCTCCTCACCAAGAATCCCAAGCCCACCGACGCTGACATCGATGCCGCCATGTCGGGCAACATCTGCCGCTGCGGCACGTACCAGCGAATACGCCGCGCCATTCATCGCGCGGCCGGCGCGGAGGTGTCTGATGAGCGCTGAGCCGCACGTCTCCCGCCGCGATTTTCTGAAGACGGGCGCCACGGTGAGCGCCGGTCTCACGATTGCGTTCTATCTCCCCTCCCGCCTCGCGGAGCGCCTGGGCGCCGCGCCGCCAGACGCCGCGTTCGCGCCTAACGGGTGGGTGCACATCGGCACCGATGGCATGGTCACCCTGACGGTCGACAAATCGGAAATGGGTCAGGGGGTCAACACCTCCATGCCGATGCTCCTCGCCGAGGAGCTCGAGGTGGACCTGAAGACCGTGCGCGTGGGCCCGACGCCGGAGAACCCCGCGGCCTGGTCGCGGCGCATGGGTACGGGCGGAAGCAGCAGCGTGCGCACGTCGTATGCGGCGCTGCGGAAGGCGGGCGCCGCCGCGCGGGTGATGCTCGTGGCCGCCGCCGCGCAGCAATGGGGCGTGGACGCGGCCGGTTGTCGCGCCGAGCACGGCACCGTGGTGCACGCCGCGACCAACCGGAAACTCACGTACGCCCAACTCGCGGCGCGCGCAGCCACGCTGGCCGTGCCGACCGATCCCCCGCTCAAGGATCCCAAGGATTTCCGCCTGCTTGGCACGCGCGCACCGCGGCTCGACACCGCGGGCAAGGTCAACGGCACGGCAGAGTTCGGCATCGACGTGCGCGTGCCCGGCATGCTCTACGCTTCCATCGAGCGGGCACCATCGTTCGGGGGAAAGCCGAAACGCGTAGATGCCTCGCGTGCCAACGCCACGCCTGGCGTGAAACGCGTCGTGCCGCTCGACTCGGTCGAGGCCGCTCGTACGGACAGCAGCGTCGCCGTTGTGGCCGACCACTACTGGCAGGCGCTCACCGGGCGCCGCGCCCTCACAATCGAGTGGGACGGCGGAGCGAACGCGTCCCTCGACACGGCACGGATCGACGCAAAGTTAGGCGAGCTGGCAGGACACCCGGGAGTCCAGGCGCGTACGGAAGGAGATGCATCGGCAGCCATCGCCGGCGCCGCGAAGCGCATCGAGGCAGTGTACGAAGTGCCGTATCTGGCGCACGCGACGATGGAACCGATGAACTGCACCGCGCGCGTGGACCCGAATGGCTGCGACGTCTGGGCGCCCACGCAAGGACAGTCCGCCGCGCAGCGGATGGCGATGCAGATCACCGGTCTCCCGCCGGAACAGGTGCGCGTACACACCACGTACCTGGGAGGCGGTTTCGGTCGACGCTCCGAACCGGACTTCGTGGCCGAAGCCGTGCAGCTCGCCAAGGCCATGGGCGCGCCGGTCCAGGTGATCTGGACCCGCGAAGACGACATCCGCCACGATTTCTACCGCCCAACGACGTACAACCAGTTCACCGCCGCCTTCGATGCCGGCGGCAACCCGATCGCGTGGACGCACCACATCGTCGGTCCGTCGATCTCCGTGTCCAAGGGCAACACCCCCCGCAATGGAATCGACGGATCGTTAGTCGAAGGCGCGGCGAATCTGCCCTACGGCATTCCGAACATTCTCGTCCAACAGACGATTGCCGATCTGCCGATCCCCCTCGGCTACTGGCGCTCCGTCGGCAACTCGCACAATAGCTTCGTCACCGAGGCGTTCTTCGACGAGATGGCCCGCGCCGGCGGGACGGATCCGTACGAGTTGCGGCGCACGCTGCTCGCACAGCAGCCGCGGCACCTCGGCGTGTTGAACCTCGCCGCCGAGAAGGCCGGCTGGGGCAAGCGACTTCCGGAGGGGCAGTACCGCGGCATCGCCGTCGCCGAGGCGTTTGGGTCGTACGTGGCCGAAGTCGCGGAGATATCCATCGCGTCCGATGGCAAGCCGCGCGTGCACCGCGTGGTGTGCGCGGTGGATTGCGGCCCCACCGTCAATCCCGACACCATCGAAGCGCAGATGCAGGGCGGCATTGTGTACGGACTCAGCGCGGCGCTGTACGGCGACATCACCATCGACGCCGGCGGAGTTAGGCAGGGAAATTTCAACGACTACCCCGTTGTGCGCATGAACGAGATGCCCGCGGTCGAGGTGTACATCGTGTCGAGCACGGAGAAGCAGGGCGGCATCGGCGAGCCGGGCGTGCCGCCCATCGCGCCCGCCGTGTGTAACGCGATTCTCTCGGCCACCGGAACGCCCGTGCGCCGGCTGCCAATCATCCAGAACGGCAAGTCGCGGATCGCGATGGGCGAGTGATCCTGGCGGGCGTCGCACCGCCCCGGACGCGGTAAGGCGCGACCTGAGCTGCCGTCCACCTCTTGTCCTCCCCGAACCAATCCACCAAGTTGAAGGCACGCACCCCGAATTCCGTGGGAGGGGGCGATGCCGACTACCGAGATCAGAACGCGCCCAATCGCGACGCACCGCCGGTGCGTCGCGCGCGGCATGACTGCGTCCCTCGTACTCGCCGCGCTCCTGTCGTCCGAACTGACCGCGCAAAGCGCGATCGTCGCTACCGTGCGCGACTCGGCGGGTGCCGGCATCGCGGGCGCGGAGTTGCTCGTCCAGGGCTCCGCGGCGCACGGGTTCACCGACGACGACGGCCAACTGCGACTCACCGACGTCCCGCCCGGCCCGGCGCACGTCACGATTCGACGGTTAGGCTTCCGCCTGACGACGATGGACGTCACGATCGCCGCGGACGCCCCCACCAAGGTGATGGTGCGGCTCACCCAGGTCGCTCAGCGACTCGATCCGATCCTGGTGCGCGGCTCGGCCCACGCCTACGGCGACCGCATGGAAGGCTTCTACAATCGCCGAAACCATGGATCCGGATACTTCATCACGCGGACCGACATCGAACGGGAACAGCCCGACCGCCTAACGGACATGTTCCGCAGGATTCCGGGCATTCAGATCAACGCCACGAGATTGATCCCGGATGCCGTCCGCATGCGCGGCGAGACCGCGTGCGCGCCGCTCGTCTGGATCGACGGCATGGCGGCCGCTTCGGCGGAATTCGACCTCGACGCGATCGTTCCGGAATCGGTCGAGGCCATCGAGGTCTACAACGGATTGTCCGAAGTCCCGGTGCAGTTCATGCCGCCCATGGACCTGAAAGCGTGCGGCGTCGTGGTGGTCTGGTCCCGCCGCGGCGGACCGAACGAAAAAACACCAAAAGACGTCGTGAGTCCGGGAGAATTGGCCGACCTCGTCGCCGCACTCAAGGTCTACACCGCCGCTGACGTCGACACGCCCGCGCACCAGGACACCAGCGTCCGCGTCGTGCCCACCTATCCGGAGTCGTTCTTTCTCGCCGGAAAAGGCGGCACCGTCGCGGCCGAGTTCGTGGTCGATACCACCGGCGCGGTCGCGATCGGTACCTTCAACGCCATCTCGTCCACCGACCCGGCGTTCACCGTCGCCGTGCGGCGCGCCCTGGCCAACGCGCTCTACGTGCCCGCGGTCCTCGCCGGTCACCGCGTACGCCAGGTCGTACACCAGCCGTTCACGTTCGTCGTCGATCGCGAGAAGAAGACGGGGCCAGTCTAACGGAGCGCGGCCGCCGCCGAGTCCACCAACGCCGCCTCGGCGCTCAGCACGCCGCCCACCGTTCGCATCGCTTCGTCCGCCTCGCTGAACTTCCGCTGCTCGATCGCCTCGCGTACCGCGGGCATCGTCTTCGCTCCATAGCCCGTATACATCCCGGGCGCGTATAGCTCGTTCGTGTACCACGGCCGCCCCGGCAGGCCGCGCCCATCCGTGAGGCGACGCGCCGTTTGCACCAGCAGCGCGTTCAGGCGCGAACGCGCCGCGTTGGCATACGCGGTGTCGCCGCGGTCCCGCATGACGGCGACTGCACTGGCGTATCGCTCGGCGCTCCGCGTGAGCGAGTCCGCGCCGTTCTGCAACGGCGCGAAGCTCAAGTGCGGCGGCACGGCCTGCTCGGGAGGCGCGATGGTCGGATGCCACGGGTCCGACGTGGCCGCGTACGTCCCCTCCTCGATCTCGCGATTCCGCTCGGCGGTCTCGTCCTGCTCACTCTTCAACAGGTTCTGGAGATCGGTCACGTAGCCTTGCACGGTCGAGGCGAGGGTCTTGAAGTCGTACGGAAGAACCTCCGCATCAGCCAACCGCATCACGGCCGTGCCTGCGGTCTGCGACAGCGCGCGCCCGTACACGAACGCGGTGTCGCCGAAGTGGGTGTACCAGTAGAAGTCGTCGTACACCGAATGGTATTCGCCGCCGTCGCTCTCGCCACCGTAGCCGAGGTTGAGCGTGGCAATGCCGATGTGATCGAGGAACGCCGAAAAGTCCGACCCGGACCCCAACTCCCCGAGCGTGAGGTCATCGCTCTGCCGCAGATGCCGCCGCTCGTCGTTCGAGCCCGCGCCCCGGATGCGGGCCATTTGCAGCCGCTTCCAGACCGACAGGTGAGTTTCCGGATCCTCGACGTCCTTGGCGACGCCGTTGATGAACGGCTGGAGCGAGGGTGAGCCGTCCATCTCCAGGTAGCCGCGCTCGTTGGTGTCGCTGTTGAGATAGGCCACGGCCTTCTGGCGCAGTTCGTCGGCATGCTCCTCGACCCACTCCGTGGAGCCGAGCAGCATGGGTTCCTCGCCATCCCAGGCCGCGTAGATGATCGTCCGGCGCGGACGCCAGCCGTCCTTCAGCAGCCCGCCTAACGCTCGCGCTTCTTCCATGAGCGCCACCTGGCCTGCGGTGGGATCCTCGGCTCCGTTCACCCATGCATCATGATGGTTGCCGCGAACCACCCACTGATCAGGCTCGACCGACCCGGGGATCGTCGCGATCACATCATAGACGGGCGCGATGTCCCAGTTGGACTTCACGAGCAGGTGGACCCGCGCCGGTCCGGGTCCCATATGATACGTGATCCCCAGCGCTCCGCGCCACGGCCCGGGCACGACCGGCCCGCCTAACGCAGCAAGGAGCGGCTCGGCGTCTCCGTAGGAAATGGGCAGCACCGGAATCTTCGTGATGGTCGGTGCATCGGCCCGCGCCAGCCGCTTGGCGGCGGGTGTGGCGCCAACGCCGGGTGTGAGCGGATCCCCGGGATAGAGCTGCATGAGCATCGCGCTGCCGCGCTGCACACCGTCGCGCGGGCGGAACGGTCCCTTGGGGAACACATCGCCTTGCGCGTATCCATCATCACGCGGATCGGAATAGATGATGCACCCCACGGCCCCATGCTCGGCGGCCACCATCGGCTTGACCCCGCGCCACGATGCTCCGTACCGGGCGATCGCGATCGCGCCCTTTACCGACACGCCGTGTCGCGCCAGCTCGTCGTAGTCCGCCGGCAGCCCATAGTTCACGTAGACTAACGGTGCGGTGACGTCTCCGTCGTCCGAGTAGGCGTTGTACGTGGGCAACTGGTCGGCACGCTGCGATGACGTGGGATCACCCGGCACCGCGGGCTCCTGGAGCGTTGCCCGGAAGCGCGTGGGTGACACGAGCTCCAGCACCCGCTCGCGCGGCGTGGGGAACAGCACGTCGAACCGCTCGATGTGCGCGTCGAGCCCCCACGACGTGAAGTGTGCCAGGATCCACTCCGCATTTGCCTTGTCGTACAGCGATCCCACGTGGTGCGGCCGCGCGGTGAGGTGCCGCATGTACGCGCGCTGGCTGTCCGGCGACGGTATCGCGTCGAACTTCGCTTCCCATTCACGTTCCACACGCGCCGCCGAGGGCGAAAAGCCGATCAACTCGGATGGAGACGGCGAAGGCCGCGCGGGAAGAATAGTCGCGACGGCAACCGACGACAGGGCAAGGAGCGTGAACGCACGCATGGAGCGCCTCGAGTGGACGGATCCGGCAGTGGGAGCGAATATCCTACTCCCTTTTGCGGTCCGGTCGCGGCGTTGTCAACTAGCCGAGCCCCTCGACGAAGAACTTCGACAAATCGATCGACTCCGGGTCGGGCGCCCCCGAGCCAGATGGGGGAACCGGCCCCTGCGGGGCTGCGCCCCGACTTATTCCAGGTGCTTCTTCAAGAACTCAACGGTACGCGGCCACGCATCTTTCGTGGCCGCAAGATTCGCCGCGGCCTCCGCCGGATCGGGCTGCGCCTTCGGATCGTCCTGCGCGCGCAAGAAGCCGTGAATCGCGCCATCATAGTCCTTGCCGAAGTAGTCCTTGTGTAGTGCGTGCATCGCCGTGTCGACGGCGGGCATTGCCGACCCGATGCGCGCGTCCTTCGAGCCGCTGAGCAGCATCACCGGCACGCGGATTTTCGCCAGTGAGTCTGCGTTAGGCACGCCGCCATCCATGTACGGCAGGCCGTAATACGCCACGCCGCCGGAGAAGCCCGGCGCGCCCTGATTGATCACGTAGGTCCACGTCGTCGATCCGCCCCAGCAAAACCCGATCACGCCGTAGCGCTGCGACGCCGACGGTTGCGACATCGCGTAGCGGGCCGCGGCGGTGATGCCCATCGCGCGCTCCGCGGGGCTCACACCGCGAATGATCTTGACCGCCGAATCGGCCTTGAGCTCGTCCGCCGTTGGGCCGCCCCGCACGCGAGAGAGCAGGTCGGGCGCGATAGCGATGAATCCGTCCGCGGCCACCTGATCGGCTACGCCACGCACCCACGTCGAGAGCCCGAAGATCTCGTGCACCACCACCACCACGGGGGTGTGCGGGCGCGACGTCACCGGATATACGATCCAGGCCATCAGCGAATCTTTGGAACCGGATTCCCATGCGATCTTCACCCACTCCCCGTGTCGGGGGCTGGCGCTGATTCGCGCGGCGGCCGTGTTCGCGCTGGGCGGCAAGCCGGGCGTCTCTTGCTGGTCCGCACGGTTGATGACCCGGGGAGCCGCCATCGCCGCGGCCGTCATGCCCGTCATATGGTCGTCCATCGCCGACGATGGCGCGACAGGCGTGCGCCGTTGGAGTGTGCACGCCGTTGCAATAAGTACGATGCCGATGGCAACAGGACGTGAGCAGCGCGCGAGCATGGGAAACTCCGGTGGTAAGAAAGGTGTCGGACGAATACGCTAGCCGTCGACCACGTTCTTCGGAAGTGCGGAGAGCCTGCGGTGCGCGGGTCGATTCCAGACCCCGAAGGAATACAGGAACCGGTCGCCGCGTTTCATCCGCCTCTTTACCGGAACCGCCCACTCACCTACAGGATGCGCAACGAGTCCGTTTCACCCGCCAACTCGTCCAGAAACCGCTGCATTTCGAGCACTCGGCGCTGTCCCTCACGCTTGGCCGCCGCCGTCTGCAGGAGCCCCGGCATCTCGAGCATGTTCTGTTTGACCGCGGCCACGGCGTGCGGCAGGTCGGGCGCGAAACCCTCGCGCGTGGTGAGCGACAGGATGCGCGCGACGTCGATGGCACCAAGAAAATCGAGAATGTCCGCATCGCGAAAGAGAATCGCGACCGCCAACGTGTCCGGCGGACGGTAATACTGATGATGGTCGATGATCTCTTTGACTAACGGAGCCTTGTCCATGGGGAACCCCGCATCGCGCAGCACGCTGTCCACCAGTTGGATCGAGCGGTCCCCGTGGTCCACCCCCTTTATGGCGTACGGTGGAATGCCGCCCATGTCGTGCAGATACGCCGCGGCGTACAGCGCCTCGGTGTCCACGGCAATTCCCTCGGCGCGCGCGAGCTGCAGCGTGGTCTCGTAGTCGCGCCGGCCGTGCGCGGGCCCCCACGCGGTGTGCTGCAGATGCGCTTCGGCGAAGGCGCGAATGTTGGCCCGCCAATCGGGTGCGACGTGCCCGCGTGCGCCGCTGCCGGATGAGGCCAGCATGAGACTGAATGCGGCGATGATCGGCACGTACACCATCATCGCGTGTCCGGGGCGCCGCCGGGGCGACTCAAGCATGTGGAAGTCTCGATTGAACGTTGGCCCGCTGTGGAACGTCGAGGTCCGGCTTCACATCGCCGAGCGCCGCGGCCGGCGCGACCTCGCGCTGTTCCGCGACTGCGCGCGATCGTTTGAACAGCCACAGACCATAGAGCGCGAGCGGCGGAACGGCAATCCAGAGAGCCATCGGGAGTAGGTGCGCCGACGCGCTGAACGTTTGCTTGCCGGCCTCGGTCACCACGATGTTGAGCACGGTGTTTCCAAGGGTCGCCGAAACACTGGCCTTGCCGGAGCTGGCCGACAGCGCGCGCAGAATCGCGACGACGGTGGGCGTGAGCGTCACCGCGGCCAGGCCGACCCAGTACGTCGACCACGCAGCCAGCAGGCGGCCATGTCCCCAGCGCGAGAGTGAGAGGTTCATTGCGGGCCTCCTGCGGAAGAATACACCCATCGGCCAATCCGTTCACGCGACCTCGCGGCTCAAGTCGCACCCCTTGACTGATTCAAACAATCGTTTTATACAACTGTTTGAACCAGATACGCCGGCGGTGCGACCCGCCGGCCGGGAGCGCATGCATGAACCGGAAGCCCCTTGCCGCCGGCGGCGGCGCCGACATCGTAGCCGCCGCCGTCGCCATTTACTTCGTCACCAGCCGGCCGCGCGAGTTGGTCCTCACCGGCGTAATCACCACCAACGACGTCATCGTCAGCCCCCAGGTCGCGGGCCAACTGAGTCAGCTGCTGGTGGCCGAGGGCGACTCGGTGACCCAGAACCAACTCCTCGCCGTTCTTTCGCCCGCGGAGCTGCAAGCCGATCAAACGTATTACGCACACAGCGCGCAGGCGCTGGAATCGCAAGTGCGGCAGTCCGAAGCCGACCTGCGCTACCAGGAAACGCAGGCGATCGAGCAATTGCGCCAGGCCCAAGCCACACTCGCCGCCGCCGTCGCCCAGGCTGCCCAGGATTCCGCCACGATGCTCAACGCCAAACGCGTGTACGACCGCTACGGGCCCCTGTTGAGCGCCGGCGCGGTGGCCACTCAACAACTCGACTCCGCACACACGGGGTACACCGTGGCCTCCGCGCGGTTCGACGCATCCGCCAAGCAAGTGGAAGCGCAACAAGCCGCCGTCGCGATGGCCCGGGCCAACGAGGATCAGGTGGCCGCGAAACGCAGCGCGCTCACGGGCGCGCGCCAGACGCAGGCGGCGGCGGTCGCGCAAGCGCGCAAGGCTGACGTTAGGCTCGCGTACACCGAAATCCACGCGCCCATCGCCGGCATCGTCGACGTCCGCGCCGCTCGCTCGGGCGAGTACGTCGCGGCCGGGCAGGCCATCGTCACGCTCATCAATCCCGACAGCCTCTGGGTGCGCGCGGACGTCGAGGAGACGTACATCGACCGCGTGCGCATCGGCGACCACCTCACCGTGCGCCTTCCGTCGGGCGTCGAGCGCCAGGGCACGGTGTTCTTCCGCGGCGTGGACGCGGACTTCGCCACCCAGCGCGACGTGAGCCGCACCAAACGCGACATCAAGACGTTCGAGATTCGTTTGCGCGTAGACAACCGCGATCGCCGGCTCGCCGCCGGCATGACGGCCTACGTGTCACTGCCGCTCGCCGGCGCCGCCCGCTGATCGCCCTCGACGTTCGCGACCCCCCCCCCCGAGTCGGAGATGTCACCGCCGGCGCCGCGCTCCCGTTTGCCGTGCCCGCCGGCGAGATTTTCGGCTTG
>JANWIF010000091.1 GCA_025450035.1 Gemmatimonadaceae bacterium | reverse complement strand
GAGAACCGCGGCTCACGGCGCATGCGTTAGGCGCGTGCGCGCGCGGGCGAGTCGCTGGTCGCGCCAAGGATTCGCGCGACCGCGGCGGCGTATCGTTCCCAGTGCGACGTCTTCTGGGTCAACTGGCGCCGGCCGGCGCGAGTGAGCTGGTAGAACTTGGCGCGCCGATTGTTCTCGCTCAGACCCCACGCGCTGTCCACGAGGCGCCGCTCCTCGAGCCGGTGGAGCGCCAGGTAGAGCGCGCGGTCCTCGACCGCGAGCGCGTCGCTTGACGTGTCCTTGATCCAGCGCGCGATCGCGTATCCGTGGCGTGGCCCCCAGGCCAGCGTCCTGAGGACCAGCAGATCGAGCGTGCCTTGCAGCAGGCCCAAGTCATCGGTGGCGGTCGGCATCAGGTGTGCCCCCGGAGTTGCTCCGGGGGCAAGAATACACGCCGTCACGATACGGGTCAAGAGCACCACGGCGGGCGACCGAGGCCGGCCACCGTCGCGCGGTTTCGATGCGACCGGCGTGCGACGGATGACGGAGCGCGCGTGCCCAGGGGCTAACGTGCGCCAATGCCTGCTTGCCCACTCGGCGCCGAGGAGCGTATCGTTTGCACATGGCAACGGTCACCAAGCGTTGGACGGTGGAGGAAGTGCGCTCCCTTCCCGACGACGGACAGCGGTACGAGGTCGTGGACGGGGAGCTGCTCGTGACGCCCACCCAGACGTGGCGACACCAGGACGCGGCCAAGCAGCTTTTTGTGTGTCTGCACAGTTATCTCGACGCGCACCAAGTCGGCGACGTCTGGTTCGCGCCGGCCGACGTGGAATACGGCAGCGCGACGATGGTCGAGCCCGATCTCTTCGTTGTGCCGCTTGTCGGCGGGCGGCGCGCACGGCGGTGGGAGGATGTGGGCCGCCTCCTGGTGGCGGTGGAAATCCTGTCGCCGAGCTCGGCCCGCGCGGATCGGACCGTGAAACGGCGGCTGTACCAGCGCGAGGGCGTGCCCGAGTACTGGATCGTCGACGTCGATGCGCGCCTCATCGAGCGTTGGCGGCCGGAGGACGAGCGCCCCGAGATCTTGGCTGACCGCCTAACGTGGGCGCCAGATGGGGCCGCCGTGCCGTTCACGGTCGATCCCGGCATTCTTCGCCGAGGTCGGCGGGCCGTAGCCCGGCACCGATGGACCACCGTGTACGTTGCGCCGAGCAGGCGGACGCTCTAACCGGGAAGGGATCATGAACGCACGCATCGCGATGGTCGCCATAGCATCGTTCCTCACTACAACCGCAATGCCCATGCTCTTCGCCCAGGGAGCGCCGCAGGGCACCGAGCCCGGCGCGTCGCTGCTGGCGCTGGTGAACCTTCCGGCGAAGGGGGGCGCGGCGCTCACGGTCACCACTCCGGCGTTCGCGCCCGGAGGCGACATCCCCTTCGAGAATACCCAGTACCGCGGAAACATATTTCCCGGCCTAACGTGGACCGCGGGTCCGGCGGGGACCAAGTCCTACGTGGTGATCCTGCAGGACCCCGACGCGATGCACAACGGAGCGCCGATCTTCCATTGGAGCATGATCAACATCCCGGCCGCGGTGACGAAGCTCGAGGCGAAGATGACCGAACCACCGGCTGGCGCGCAGTACGGGCCGAACATCCGCGGTGCGAAGCAGCCGTACATGGGCCCCCGCACGCCGGCCGGCCCGAAGCATCGCTACCACTTCCAGGTGTTCGCGTTGGACACGTCAATTCCTCAGGACGCGACGTCCGACTACGCCGCGCTGACGGGCGCGATGAAGGGACACGTACTGGCGAGCGGCGAGGTCATTGGACTCGGACGGATCGCACCCCCGCAATGATCGGTCCGGCCTCCGGTGAATCGATCGAAGCCGCGCGCCGCCGCTTGCGCGGCTTCGCGGTCCGCACGCCGCTCGTTCCGTTAGAAATCGCCGAGCGCGCGCAGCCGGTTTCGCTCAAGCTCGAGACACTACCACCCGAGGGGTCGTTCAAGATCCGCGGTGCGGGATCCGCGATTACCGCCGCACCGCGTGAACGGCTGTCGAAGGGCGTGTATACCGCGAGCGCCGGCAACATGGCGCAAGGCGTTGCCTGGTGCGCCCGCGCACTGGGCGTTCCCTGCACGGTCATCGTTCCCGATCACGCGCCGGCGGCGAAGATATCGGCGGTGGAGCGACTCGGTGCCGCGATTATCCGCGTCCCGCTCGCGCGTTGGTGGCAGGTGCTGGTCGAGCGGTCGTACCCTGGACAGGATGGACTGTTTGTACATCCGGTCTCGGACCCAGAGGTCATGGCCGGCAACGCGACGATCGCATCGGAGATTCTTGAGGACGCGCCCGACACCGACACGGTGTTGGTCCCCTTCGGCGGCGGCGGGCTCGCCTGCGGCATCGCATCCGGATTGCGCGCCCGGGGGTCGTCGGCACGCGTCATCGCTTGCGAAGTCGAGACCGCTGCCCCATTCGCAGCATCGCTCCGAGCCGGCCATCCGTGCACGGTCGACCGGACGGCAAGTTTTGTGGACGGCATTGGCATCGGGAGCTTGCTCGAAGAGATGTGGCCCCTGGCCAGCACGATGCTGGGCGGGAGTGTCGTGAGCTCCGTCGCCAGCATCGCCGCGGCTGTGCGATTCATGGCCGAGCGCGCGCACGTGATCGCGGAGGGTGCCGGTGCGGCATCGCTCGCGGCGGCGATGTCCGGCACGGTCGCCGGCGGGCACATCGTGTGCATAGTGTCTGGGGGAAGCATCAACCTCGCGGCGCTGGCGACGATTCTGCAGGGCGGCGTGCCGTCAGTGTAGCGGCCAGTGGCCGGATCGCGTTAGGAGAACGGTTCACCATTGCCCCGAGGCGCGCCGTGCATTCAATGATCAGCTTTCACGTGGCAGATTTTCTTGGCGCTCGCGGTGGACGCGCCCTGATCGCGTGCGCGCTCGGCGTCGTGTCAGCGCTGAGTGTCGCCGCTCAGACCGGCGATCGACCCGCCGGCACCATCGTCGCGAGCAACATGAATGACAACACGGCCACGCTGCTCGATGCCGCCACCGGCCGCGTGCTGGCGACGCTGCCAACGGGGCTGGGCTCGCGATCTCGCGCGATGGGACCACGGCCTGGGTTGGCAGCGATCGCGACAGCGTGGTCGTCGTCGTGGACTTGCGTACGGGACAGGCAGTCGACACTCTGCGGGGATTCGGCCTGCCGTATCGCCTGGCCCGCCTGACGGTCGGCGCGCCGTGATCACCGATCCGACGAAGGCGCAAGTCCGAATCTACGACGTTGCCACGCGACACCAGCGCAACCTGCTCGACATCATCGCGGGGTGGGCGCCCACGGGAACGTGGTCGGACGGCATTGGGTACTCGCCGATCGTCCCGTCGCCACCGGCGATGCCGTGATGCCGTCACCGCGCGTTCTCACGATTGCGCTCATTACCACCGCGGCCGCTGCGTCGGCCCGTCGGTCGCCTGACCATCGTGCGCCCGGTTCGCCGATTCCTCCCATCGTCACCGTGACCGCCCAGTCACGAGGCCAGGAGGCTGGCTCCACCGCTCGTCAGTCGCGCTCGTAGAACGGCGGTGGCTCGATGCCCAAGGCCCGCAGGTAGACGTAACCTTGGCCCCGGTGATGGATCTCGTTGTCGATGACGTAGAGCAGAAGATTGCACACCAGATCCTTGTATCGGCCAAACGCCGTGACGGTTTCCTGAAAGCGGCCCGGCGGAATCTGTGACCACAGCGCGTTGATGTGCGCCGTGCCCTTGTCCCATCGCCGGAGAATCTCCGCCTTCGGCGAAACGTCGCGGCTCATCGACAAATCCCACTCTCCGGTGACGAGGCCGTGAAGCATCGGCTCGGCCATCGTGAGCATCTCGAGCGCGAGTTCGCCAAACGGGCGCATGCCGCCCACGGAAAACGTGAAGAGCTTGTCATCGGGGAACGCGTCAATCGTTCGCCGAGTGAGCCGGCGGTGCCCTTGCCAATGCTTCAGGAGTTGGTCGGCGGTGACTGCAGCCGGTGCGGGAGCGGAGACGGTTGGCATGGACTAACCTCGCGAGGTTCGGAGCGTGCGGGATAGGCTTGATGGGCGATTCGGTGTATATTCGGTATGCTGCCAAAGGTAGCGACTTAGCGCCGGATCCACAATGCTCGACATCGGGACTTGGCGCGCGGGCCCCAACCGCGCCGGTCGAAGCAACGCTATAGGCATGACATTGACTCGGGGGGCTTCTGCGCGTATCATGAAATCATGAAAGTATATCATGATAACCAGAAGCGAGCGTCCAGGGTGGCTGAGCCGGTCCAGGTCTACCTCCAGCCGCCGGACCGGGAGCGTCTTGACCGGTTAACCGATCGGCTCGGAACCACCAAGTCCGATGTTCTCCGCCGAGGGCTCGAGGCGCTCGAGGCGCAGACGGCGTCGACGGCGCGGAGTGGTAGTGAGCGGGCGTCGCTGCCCACGTTTGCGGGCCAAGGACTTCTTCCCGGTGTCGACCCTGACGACACCGCGGCACTCATCGACCTGATGGAAGGGGAGGACTCATCTGCGTCTCGTTGACGTGAATATTCTCGTCTACGCCTTCCGGGAGGACGCTCCGGAGCACGCTGCCTATCGCGACTGGCTTCATTGCCTGGTGCAATCGGACGAGTCCTACGCGGTGTGCGATCAAATACTGAGCGGGTTTCTACGGATCGTGACGCATCCGAGGGTCTTCCATCCGCGGGCTCCAATCGAGACTGCGATTGCCTTCGTAAAGTCGTTCCGCAATCAGCCGAACGCCGTGGCGATCGCGCCGCTGGCGCGGCACTGGGAGATCTTCCTGCGGCTATGCCATCAGGCCGGCGCGCGCGGGACCTTGGTCCCCGACGCATGGTTTGCGGCGCTCGCAATCGAGTCGGGGTGCGAGTTTATCACAACGGATCGAGACTACGCGCGATTTCCGGGTCTCAGGTGGCGTCATCCGTTCGAGGAACAGCTCTGATCCGCGCGACACACGGGTCTATGCCCTAGAACCAGATCCCAGGATTCTCTTGGGGCTGGACCTGGGATGGCGCGCGCCGGCCGTGCCCTCGCCAGCAGGTGCTTCGTCATCCCCGGCGGAACGGCGCGCCACCAGCACCCCGTCCGCCTTGGTTCTCGCCCGCGACTTCCCACCCATGACCACTTCGCTCGACGCATCACCCGCCGGCGTCTCCGCGACGGATGCGATCGCATCTGCTTCGGCGCCCTCGCCAGAGACGGGGGGGTGGGACGATCGCGTCAAACGCTACGGTTGGGTGTTTGCGCTGGTGCTGTGGGCCGCGTGCGTGTGCTACGCGGCGCTCCACCTGCGTCACGGATGGGTGCCGTACGATGCTGGCGCGCTTGGCGAAAGCGCGCAGCGCGTGCTTGCCGGCCAGCTACCGCACCGCGACTTCGACGAGATATACACGGGCGGCCTCAGTTATCTGAACGCGCTCTCGTTCCGAATGTGGGGAACGAGCCTCGTGGCCATGCGCATCACCTTGCTCATCGCATTCGCACTCTGGCTGCCCGCCGTCTACTCGATTGCACGGCGCGTTGCGCCGCTGCCCCTGGCCGCGGCGGTGACGCTATTGGCCGCGTCGTGGAGTATTCCGGTCTACCCCGAGGCAATGCCTTCGTGGTACAACCTTTTCTTCGCGACGTTCGGGGTGGCGGCGCTGTTCAGCTATCTGGACGACGGGCATCGGCGCTGGCTCGTGGCAGCTGGTGTGTGCGCGGCACTGTCCTGCCTCATCAAGATCGTCGGACTCTACTTCGTGGGCGCGGCGCTGCTTTTCCTGCTGTACCACGACCAGGACCGCGCAATCAAGGGCGCCACCGGCGTCTCCGGCGACCGGGTCGTCTCGGTTCTCCTCACCGTCGCGGCAGTGGCCTTCGATGCAGCACTGCTCGTGCTGGTCCGTGACCACATCACGCCGGATGTCCTCGTTCAATTCATCCTGCCGGGCGCCGCGCTCTCGGCGCTTCTGGTGTGGCGCGAGTGGCGCGCGCCGCCAACGGCATGGCGGACGCGCGTCGCCGGCCTGACCCGGCTCGGGCTCCCGTTCGTCGCCGGGCTGCTGCTGCCCATTGCGCTCGCGCTTATCCCGTACGCCGCCAGTGGTTCGTTAGGCGCTCTTGTGAACGGCGTGTTCGTGCTACCCGCAAGACGATTGAGCTTCGCGTACCGGGGTCCGCGTGGAGCACTGGCCTTCGTGGTACTCGCGGCGGCGGGGTTGATCGTCCCCCGGGCCGCGCGTGCGTTTTCGGCGCGCGGCCGCCTGGAAGCGGAGATCCTACTCGCCATCGCATTGTTGGCCGTTCCCGTCGGGGCGTCCATTGCCGTCGTCTACCGCCTTGCCTGGATTCCCATGCGGGTGATGATTCCACTCGCCGCGGTGTGGGCGGCCTGGCATCTCGCGCGGCGCGCGGATGACGGCAGCGGCGACACCGGCAATTCGCGCATCTTCCTGCTGGCGGCGGCCACCGCATTGTGCGGCCTGGTGCGGTTTCCCTTCGCCGTGCCTAACTACTTCTTCTACGCCGGTTCGTTGGCCGCACTCACGGTGCTCGCGCTCGCGTCACGACGCGGACCGGCGTGGCGCCGCCTAACGGGCGTGTGCGTCGTGGCCTATCTCGCCTTCGCCGTCGTCCGGATCCACTCGTCGTCCGTGTTCACCATCGGCCTCTCGAACCGCACGGACAACCAGCATGCGGCGCTGCCGCTGCCGCGCGGCAGGATCGATGTCTCGCCGCACGACAGCGCGATGTACGACGTCTTGGTCGGCGAGCTGCGAGCGCACTCGCGATCCACGTATACGTACGCCGGTCCGGACGCTCCACAGATCTACTTTCTCTCCGGACTTCGCAACCCCACGCGCACGCTTTTCGATTTCTTCGACGATCCGGTTGGGCGCACGCCGCGCATCCTGAGGGAACTGGACGAACGCGGCGTCACGGCGGTCGTCATCAACGCGCGCGGGGATTTTTCGGGCTCCCTGACAACCAGTCTCGCCGCGGCGCTCGAGACGCGTTTTCCCCTCCACGAACAGATCGGCCGCTTCACGCTGCGGTGGCGCGAATGAGCGCCGTCACGCGGATCATGGAGCACACGGCGGCCTATCGCCTGTGGCAGGCGCCGTTCGCCGAGTCGAAGCTGGCGCCCGTGTTTCGCCATACCGACCGGCAAGCCATCCGCCGTGTACTCGACGTCGGCTGCGGACCGGGAACCAACACGCGCCACTTCGCGCACTGCGACTACCTCGGCATCGATGTGAACCCCCGTTACATCGACTACGCACGCACGCGACACGAGCGCCGCTTCGTCGTGGCCGACGCGACGACGTACACGGTGCCCGCCGGCGAACGCTTCGACTTCGTGCTGGTCAACAGCTTTCTTCACCATGTGGACACGCCGAGCGCGCGCCGAATCCTCGAACACCTGCGCTCCTTGCTCACGACCGATGGTTACCTGCATGTGCTGGATCTGGTGCTGCCAGACTACGCGTCCGTTGGGCGACTGCTCGCCCGCTGGGATCGGGGAGAGTTTCCGCGGCCGCTCGACGAATGGCGCGAGCTGCTCGGACAATGGTTCGAGCCGGTGGTGTTCGAGCCGTACCCCCTTGGCACGGCCGGCGTGACGCTCTGGAACATGCTCTACTTCAAGGGACGGGTACGCACGTGATCGCACCGCTGCCCCGCGTATCGGTCGCCATTCCAGTCTTCAACGAGGCGGATGGCGTTGCCGAGTTGCTGCGCCGCGTTGGCGATACGCTGCGCGCCGTGCCCGGCGGACCGCACGAGATCGTGATCGTGAACGACGGCAGCGGTGACGACACGCTCGCGCGCCTCGCCCAACATGCCTTGACCGATGACCGCGTGGTCATCGTGTCGCTCTCGCGCAACTTCGGTCACCAGGCTGCACTCACCGCGGCGCTCGATCACGTGACGGGCGACGTCGCGATCGTCATGGACGGGGACTTGCAGGACCCGCCCGAGTTGATCCCGGATCTGCTCGCCCTTCATGCGAGCGGACATGATGTGGTGTACGCCCGTCGCAGCAGCCGCAAGGAACCGTGGTGGCTGCGCGCCTCGTACTTTCTGTTCTATCGGCTACTCGATCGGTTGTCCACGGTGCGCGTGCCGCTCGACTCGGGAGATTTCGGCCTGCTCTCACGCCGGGTGGTCGACCAGCTCCGCCGAATGCCCGAGCACCACCGCTTTCTGCGCGGAATGCGGACGTGGGTCGGATTCCGGCAGACGGCGATTGCCGTGGACCGTGACGAGCGGCACACCGGCACGAGCAAGTTCACGTTCCGCAAGCTGCTCGGTCTCGCCTTCGACGGGATCTTCGCGTTCTCCATCGTTCCGATTCGCGCCGCGGCGCTCCTCGGCGCGCTCGTCATCTCGTTGAGCGCCCTGTTCGGCGGGTATGCGGTATGGGCAAAGCTCTTCATGCACGAGAGCCCGCGCGGTTTCACGGCCCTCACGCTGCTCATCACGTTTCTCTCGGGCGTGCAGCTGTTCTTTCTCGGTGTGATTGGCGAATATGTCGGACGCGTGTACGAGCAGAGCAAGGGACGCCCGATCTACGTCGTGGATCAGATCATCGGTCGTGACGCGCCCGTGGACACCGGTCGCGGGTCCTCCCCCCGGATCGCGGCCGCGCGCCGGTAGCGGGCAAACGCGTGCAGAGGCAATACGCCGAGGTCTACCGCGAGCTCTACGACCGTCACTGGTGGTGGCGCGCACGCGAGGACCGCATCGTCTCCGCGCTTCGCGAGCTCCAACTCTCCGGCCGGAACGCGACCATCCTCGATGTTGGGTGCGGCGACGGTCTGTTCTTCGATCGCCTGCGCGAGTTCGGCATCGCGGAAGGCGTGGAACCGGACACGTCGCTGCTCCGACCCGACGCTCCGTACCGTGACCGAATTCACACGCGCCCGTTCGACGAGACGTTTCGCCCGGGAGGGGGGCGCGAATACGACGTCATTCTCATGCTCGACGTGCTCGAGCACCTTCCCGACGCACAAGGCGCCTTGACGCACGCGCTCTCGCTGCTCGCGCCGGGCGGCATAGTGGTCGCGACGGTCCCTGCGTTTCAGGCGCTGTGGACCAACCACGATGTGATCAACCAGCACATCGTGCGCTACGACCGCGCGGCGTTCTTTGCGCTCGCCGGCGCGGCGGGGATGCGCATCGACTCAGCTCGGTACTTCTTCCATTGGGTGGCACCGGTCAAGCTCGCGACGCATCTGGCCGAGCGGTTGAACTCGGGTAACGGCCGTGTGCGTCACCCACGCCCCCCGCGCGTCCCGCCCTGGGTGATCAACCGGACGCTGTATTGGCTCACGCGCCTGGAGCAGCGACTGTTCGAGCGGGTCTCGCTTCCATTCGGGAGCTCCCTCCTGATCATCGGCGGCCGCCCGGACGAGCGACTCGCTGGTCAGCGTAAACATGCGATGGCGACGCATACGACGGGTTAGCAAGCGCGAGCGATGTCCCCCCCTCTGGCGCGCACGGTCGGGACTCATACATTGGACGGTCGGGTCTTTGTAGGGTTGCGCGCTGGAGGCAGCATGAGTGGACGCCGCGGTGGTCGCCGTGCAGGTGACGGCGGAGATGCTAACCACGCGAGTGAAGAGCGTCTCGATTCGGTGGATGCGGTACGGCGGCGCGTCCCCGGAATTGTGAAGCAGGTGAACGCCGATCCCCAGTTGGCGCTCCGCGCCGCGGCGAACCCGCTCCTCGCCCTCCAGGAGCTCGGGTACGAGATCCCGGATGACGTTCAGGGCGAGTTGGCGTTGCTCATCCGCTTCGATAAACAGAAGATCGCCACGCTGCAGAAGCTGGCGTCGCGCATCCACGAATTGGCGGGCACGCCGTTCGACATCGATTCCACAGCGCAGCTCCGCGACGTGCTGTTCGATCGGCTCAAGCTCCAGCCGCTTCCAGCGACCGCGCAGCGCCTGGTGGTGGCGCCGGGACGCCTGGCCGCTCGCTCCTCCCAACGCGCGCCGAGCCCGGCACCAGATCCCATCGCCGTTCCGTACGCGCCGCCCGGGTCGGTACGCCGTCCGGACCCGCTCGAAGGGCTTCGCACGTCCCACCCGATCATCGAGCCGCTCCTGGAGTATCGCGCCATCCAGGCGAGCGCGGCGCCGTTGGCATCGCGCGACGTCTACGATCGGCTGAAGGGCGGGGAGGCGGCCACGCCGGATATCCGCATCCGGGCCGTCCTCAGGCGCGGCCACACACCGTCCTAACGGGAGCCGACCTCATGCCTAACCTCGGCGGCTTCGAAGTCGTCGGCGAGTTGACGGTCGGCGTCCTCGTGCAGATCCTGCAAGGGGCGTGGGACAACGACGTCATTCCGCACAGCACCACCGTCCCCGCCGGCACGGCGCTTGGCCCGTACGTGCTGGAGGACGGCGTGGTGGACATTCCGCGCGCGGGGGTCGGTCTGCTGATGGATCCCGGCGTGAATGGCGTGCAGGTGACGCTCGCCGCGGAAGTGCAGGCGCACATCCAGAACCCGCCCATCCCCAGCGCGGGATTCTTCGATATCGAGACCGACATCACCGCCCGCGTCCCCATTGGCGTGTTCCCGGGCACGATCCAGGTGGGCGCCATGCTCGATGCGATCCCGCGCGCGAACGTGAGCGCCACGATCACGAGCGGTGATCCCATCCCCGCGATCACGAACGACGCCGTCGCGGAGTACGTGCACCAGAAGTATCTCGACGGAACCATCAAGGATCATTACGCGCAGAACGGCGTAAGCTTCGGCGGCTTTACCGCCGATGCATGGTTGGACGTGTACGATGATCTGTCCAAGCCGAACCATCACATCACGGTGGTGCCGGCCGGACCGGGACAGATCACGGTGCTGATTCCGGTGCACCTCAAGCTGAGCAACTGCTCTGCACCCGCGCCGTCGCCGATGGGCGTCGTCGCGAACATCGCGATCACGTCCCCGCTCACCTCGAGCCCCGGGTTAGTCACAGCCCCCATCGCCACGGCGGGGACGGTGGCCATCGCGGGCTTTGCCGCCGCGCCGGCCAACGACCCCGAGATCGGGAGTTACGACAGCGAGGGGAGCAACTACTCGCTCGCCGTGTCGTTCTTCCCGGCGCTCGCCACCGCGCTCCAGGCCCAACTCACCACCCGCGCGCAAGCCATGGTGGCGGCCGTCGGCGACATCTCTGTAGTGGTGCCGACCGACGCGCAGATCGAAGATTTCATCGCCGGCCAAGCGTGGAAGGCCATCACCGGCCGCGGCGACATTGCGCTCTGGACGCCCACTCCTCCGCCCGGCGGCGGCGTCGCGGTGACCGACGTCAAGCCGCTCGCGCTCGCCGATGCGATGGCCTTCTGTCTCAACAATCCGGCCGGCGACACGAGCGTCATCGCGAATTTCATCCCGGCCGCGCGCTCGTGCGCCATCGCGATCGACGGGGCGAAGGTGTTGCAGATCATCGACCAACAGATTCACCGGCCGGAAAGCGAAGGCGGATTCGGTCCGTCGTTCCCGCCCAAGACGTTCAACAACATCGACGGCCATGACGCCAAGCTCACGTCGCTGACGATCTCACTCATTCCCGGCTCGATTCACATCGAGGGCGACGTGACGGTGGTGAACGCGATCGCCGACAGCATCGATGTCGATGCGAGCTTCTCGGCCGATGCCGGACTCCAATGGGACGACAATCCAGACGGCACACAGATGATCAAGCCGTTCGTCATCGGCGATCCGGACGTCGACCTCTCGCTGCTCGCATGGATCGTGTCGTTCCTGCTGGGCTTCATTACGTTAGGCCTGGTGGGCGGGATCGTGGCGCTGGTCGTGATGGCGGTGGCGGAGGGGGTCGCCGAAAAGATTGGCGGCGTCATCATCCGCGACGACGTCACCGGGCAGATCGAAGGCGTCGGCGCGTGGCCGCAAACGCTCGAAGGGATCGGCACGGTCACCGCACGCTTCGAGAATCCGGTGGGGATCGACGCCACCGGGATCTTGTTCGGCGACGCGTACACGGTCGTTGCCACGTACGCGTCGGTCACGGATGCCCTCGCCAATTCGCACGGGCCGTACACGGTGCCTGAGGGCGCCGAGGTGACCTTCGACGGCGGGGCGCGCAAGCCACGTACCGATTATTCGTGGGATTTCGGCGACGGCAACAGCGCCGCCGGCGCTACGGTTAGTCATCGGTACGCGGATGACGGGCTCTACGTTGCCAAGCTCACCACGGTGGTGCACGAATCGGGCGGCGTCACCACGCGCCACTTCGCCGCCGTCCTGGTCGAGAACGTTCCACCCACGGTGGACGCCGGCCCGCCCATCACGATCGACGAAGGCGCGGTGACCGCCTTCGCGGCCACGTTCACCGATCCGGGCTGGCCCGACACGCATCGCGCGTTCTTCGATTTCGGCGACGATGCGTCGCCGGTGGAAGCGCCGGTGACCGAGACGCACACCGAGCCGTTAGGCAAAGGATCGGCGACCGCCACGCACGCGTACTGCGACAACGGCACGTATACCGTTACCGTGCGCATCCTCGACGATGATGGCGGCGTGGGCGTCGCCACCAAGCAGGTGGTGGTGCGCAACGTGGTGCCGGCGGTGGACGCGGGCCCCGATCTCTTCGCCTACCATTGCACGCCGATCACCCTCGTCGCACGCTTCACCGACCCTGGGTGGTGCGATACCCACGTGGGTACCTGGGACTTCGGCGACTGCTCGGCGGTGATGCCGGCCACCGTGCGCGAACGGCACGAGCCGCCCGAAGGCTGCGGCATCGTGGCGGCCACGCATCGCTATGCGCAGTGCGGCCACTATCTGGCCGTGTGCACCGTTACCGATGACGACGGCGGCGTGGGAAGGGACTCGCTCGTCGTGCGTGTGGTGGATGTGGTCAACGGTGGATTCGAGGGCGGATTTCACACCCACGCGTTAGGCGACGTGGGCAACGGATGGATGCCGTACACCGCGGCCCCCGCCGGGAACGAGGGCGCGGTTTTCGCTGCCGATGAGTACATCGTGCACGACGACGGACGGCGCGGCCAACGCGCGCAGCGCGTGAGCGGCGTGGGGAAATTCCGCGCGGGCATCACGCAGCGCGTCGGGACCAACGCCGGGTGGGATTATCAGGTGAGCGCCTGGTACCACCAGCACGCGGGCGCGTCCGGCGCCGCGCGACTCGGCGTCGACCCGGCCGGCGGATCGGATCCCGCTGCCGTGACGGTGGTATGGATGACCGGACACGACGCGTCGCGCTGGTCGCTGCTCGCGGTGCGGTGCACAGCCACGACGCGCGACGTGGCCATCTTCGTCGAGTACGATGGGGACGGGTCGCCAGACCAGGCCGCCTGGTTCGACGACGTGGAGCTCATCCCCTACCCGTGCCCGCTCGGTGCCGCGCCGCCGTGTACACCGCCCAAACGGCGCGAGACCTGCGTGGACTGGAAGGACGAGCAGCGGCCGCGCGTCATCGGACCGTCGTTCACCAAGAACGGCTTCACCTTTACGTCCATCGCCAAGGATCCCCTTCGCATCGTTTTGTGGGGGCCGCCGGCCGGGGCGGGGAAACTCGCGATTCCGCGAGCCGGCGTACGAGTCTCGCTGCCGTTTTCCGCCGACCGGGTGGTGGCGCACGTGTGGTCAGGCGCGCAGCAGCCGATTCGGATGGAGGGCTTCAGCTCCAGCAACGCGTCACTCGGCGTAGTAACGTCGAGCGGTTCGCCAAGCACAGCCGCGCCGGAGATGCTCGAGTTCCGGAAGGCCGGCATTGCGACGCTGCAGGTCACGGGTGGCGAGGAAGGCGACCTCGTCGACCTCTGTATTTACGCGGCAGACCAGCAGGGAACCTGAGATTCGAGGAGGAGACATGGCGACCACTGACAACGGCAACATCAATATCGTGGCGTGGCCGAAAGAGCCACTGAGCGTGAACGCGGCGATGGACTCGACCGTGTCCGTGAAGGGGCAGGTTCCGATCTGCATCCGGGTCTGCGAGCCGATCTGCGCGAAGAGCGAGTACTCGATCGGGATCACGATCTTCGACCGCCCGGTGGCGACGATCACCGTTTCGGGGCAGACGCGGTTCTTCAACTGCGACGAGAAACGCTGACCATGCCGCGCCGAGATGCCGGAAAGGCAAAGCGTGCGCCGTTGAGGCGCGCCAAGCGCGCGGCGGCCGCGGCTTCTACCACGTCTCGCACCGATCCGCCGGCCGGGGAGAGGAAGGGGGGGGGGGGGGCGAGCCCCGCGCGCGGCAACATCGATGAGGCCGAACGCAACACCGCACGGGCGAAGGGCGGGCCACGCTCGGCAGCGGCGACGGCGACGGCCGCCTTCGATGCCTCGCGTCGTGTGTTAGGCGAAACGCTCGGCGCCACGCCGGCCATCGTCATCAAGGCCGCCACGATCATCGAGGAAGAAGTTGCGATGGGCCTCGGTGCGGCAAAGCGCATCGAGCAGCGCTTCCTCGACGTCAATGCGCTGCGGGGGAAACCGCCCGATGCCGTGATGTCGCGCTTCCGCCGCGATGCGCACGAAGCGGTAGACATCATTCTTGACGTCATCACCGCGGCCGCCGTCGCCACCGGCGAGCGCGCGGGGCGTTTTATCAACGTCACCGCGTCCCGCGCGGCCGGACCCGTCGCGGCCGACGGTGCGCCTAACGCTGGACTGCGGTTGCCCACCGTGCGAGTTCCCGGCGTCGTGGCGCCGGGCACGGTGGCGGAGTTTGCGATGGCGCTGGAGAACGAGAGCGACACCGCCACCGTCGAGTTCACCCTGCACGCCGGCGAGCTCGTGAGCGCGTCCGGCGCACGGATCGCGGCGGATCGCGTGCACTTCGAACCTGCCACGCTCGCTGTCGCGCCGCACGATACCGGCAAAGTCACCGTGCGCATCGACGTGCCCGCCAAGACCGATGCCGGTACGTACGAGGGCCTCGTGCGCGCGACGCAACTCGAAGGACTCAAAGCCGTGCTCGCGCTCACCGTCGGCACCGGGTGATGGCACCGCGTCCGGCGGCGGTGCCGGCTCCGGCGCGCGAGTACGCGCTGGTGGAGTCGTGCCTCGCCGAGTACAAGGCACTCACCATGAGCGCAATGATGGAGGCCATTCCGCGGCAGGAGCCGCGGCGCTACCTGTACGATCTCGTTCCGCTCTATCCGCTGCGGCCCGGGACGGGATTTCGCCCCGGGCTGTTGCTCGCCAGCTGCGGCGCGTTCGGCGGGACTGCCGCGTCCGCGATTCACTCGGCGGTTGCGATCGAGCTGTTTCACAACGCGTTTCTCGTGCACGACGACGTCGAGGATGGCAGCCTTTCGCGGCGCGGGTTCCCCACGCTCTCGGCGGAGCAGGGACTCGCGCTCGCGGTCAACGTAGGCGACGCCATGAACGTGCTCAGTATCGAACCGCTCATGCGCAACCTGCGCGTCCTCGGCCCGCAGCTGACGTGGCAGGTGTTTGTCGAGATCCAGCACATGGTGCGCCAGTCGGTCGAGGGGCAGGCCATGGAGCTGGGCTGGGTGCGCGACAATGTGGTCGACCTCACGGATGCCGACTACTTGCGCATGACGCTGAAGAAAACGTGCTGGTACACGTGCATTCATCCGTGCCGGATCGGTGCGCTGATTGGAAGCCGCGGCGCGATCGATCTCGACCGGTTCAACCGCTTCGGCTACTACATGGGCGCCGCGTTCCAGATCCAGGACGACATTCTCAACCTGATGGCCGACGAACGAAAGTACGGCAAGGAGATCGACGGCGACATCTGGGAGGGGAAACGCACGTTGATGCTGATCCACGTGTATGGCAGCGCGACGCCCGCGGAACGCGAGCGGGTCGAACGGTTTCTGGCGCGCCCGCGCGGCGAACGCCGCGAGCGCGACGTGCGATGGGTGCACGCGCTGATGGACAAATACGGCAGCTTGCCCCACGCAACGGCGCGTGCGCACGAGCTCGCGGTGGCGGCGTTGGACGAGTTCGAGGAGGCGTATCGCGATGCGCCCGATACCAGGGAGAAGCGCTTCATCGAGGAGATCGTGCTCTACATGGTCGAGCGCGACCTGTAGCGCCGTGCAACGTTAGGCAGGTGGAATTCGCAGTCGCACCGGAGCGTCGAGTGCCGGAGGCGCGGCGAACGCGGCGCTGGGTTCCTGTCGCCCGACGTGCGCGCTAAACTGCGCCGCGAGCTCTCCGCCATGCTGCGCCAGGCCGGCGGCCCAATCGATAAACCCGTCCGGATCCCGTCGCAGGCGGTCGGCCAGCACCGCGCCCGCCTTCGCCGCTGCCAGACCTTGCCTGGCCAGATGCCGCGGCCCCTTGAGCGCGTTCCACGCGAGGCCCAGGCCGGCCGAGTAGATCGCTTGATCGAGCGTGCGGCCTAACACTGTGAGAGAGAGCGCATCGCGCGCTGGAACGAGGCCGGCGAGGATGCCGCCGGTGATCTCCGCGTAGGCATCGTCCGCGCGGGCGCGGGCAAGAATGACGCGCAACGCCGCGAGCCAGACGTCGTTCAGATGCCGGTTGCGGATGAACTGCACGACCAGGCCCGCCAGCGCCATGTCGTACCGCAGCTCGCGTCTGGCGCGCTCCGCATACGGCGCGAGGCGCGCCTCGCTCCAGTCGTCAGCGGCCAGGGCGTCGACCGCCGTGTCGGCTGCCCAACGGCCGCTCACGAGCGCGTACTGGATCCCTTCGCCGTTGAGCGGGTTGATGAACCCCGCGGCGTCGCCGACCAGCAGTGCGCGGTCGCCGACGATGGGCAGCGACGGGTCGTAGGTCGTCAGCGGCCACCCCACCACCTTGCCCAACAAGCGGCCTTTGGTTAGGCGGCGATTCAGCGCCGCATCGCTCGCGACGAGGCGCAGCATCAGCTCGCGAAGATGATCGTCGGCGCGCGGCATGGTTTCCAGCACCATGCCGAGCCCCACGTTCGCGTGTCCGCCGCCGGTCGGAAACAACCAGTAGTATCCTGGAAAACTTTCGGCGGTGAAGAACAGGTCGGCACGATCCTCCGGACCGCCGTCGCCCTCGTAGTACGCGCGCACCGCGATGATCCGGTCGGCGTCGCGCGGCGGCCGGCCACGCAGCGCACGCGCCCCCGTGGAGCTCGAGCCATCCGCGCCAATGAGCAGGCGCGCGCGGAGCCGCAGTGGGTCGCGGCCATGCTCGGCCGCCACGGTCACTCCGTTAGGATGTACGTCGTAGCCGGTGACGCGCACGCCTTCGCGCACAGCAGCTCCGGCGCGACGCGCGGCATCGAGCACCCAGTAGTCGAGCGTTTGACGCGGGATGCACCGGCCGTACGCCGGCAAACCGTCGCACTCGGGCAGCGGGCGATGGATGAGCTCCTCGCCGTCGAGGTGAAGCGCGGCCTCACGGATCACGTTCGTGTCGCGATAACCCTCGCGCGCCGCGACGCCGAGTGCGTTGAGCTCGACCAGTGCCGCCGGACCCACGAAGTCACCGCAGACCTTGTCGCGCGGGAACCGCTGCCGGTCGAGGAGCAGCACCCGCACGCCGGCTGCCGCGAGTCGCGCCGCAGCCGACGCACCGGCGGGCCCGCCTCCTGCGATGATGACGTCCGCATCCAGCGGCGGCGTGATGCGCAGGCGAATCATGCCTGTGTTGCCAGGACGCGGGGAAATGCGAGCTTGAACCATTCCGTGTACGTCTCCGGGTGTTCGCGCATCTCCCGTTGAATCGTCGTCGCGTCGGCCCATCGCCACGCGCTCACCTCGCGCGCATCGGGCTGTGGCTCCGATCGGGCGTGACCCACGAAAACGTGATCGTACTCGTGTTCGGTGAGCTCGTGGTCGAGCGGAACCCGGTATACGAAGCCGAACGCCCATCGCAGCTGGCAATCAAACCCCATCTCTTCGTCCAGGCGGCGGTGTGCCGCCTCCTCCGGACTTTCGCCAGGTGCGGGGTGCGTGCAGCACGTGTTCGACCACAGGCCCGCCGAGTGATACTTCTCCGGCGCTCGCTGCTGCAGCAGGAGCGAGCCGGCGGTGTCGAAAACGAACACCGAGCAGGCGCGATGCAGGCGTCCTTCTCGGTGGGCAGCCATCTTGTCGTCCGTGCCGAGCTCGGTGTCGTTAGGATCGACCAGAACTACGCGATCGAGCTTGTTGGCCATGGCTGTCGCAGCGATGCCGGAGGTGTCTCAGCATACGTTGTCGCCGGCGTAAGATTCAACCCCCGCGCGAGCGAAGGAGCGCCGCCACCGCGTCGAGGCCCCGGCTCGTCGCGACGTCGCCGGCGGTCAATCCTTCTGCATTCCGCTTCGCCGGGTCGGTACCGTATTCCACGAGCAGCGACGCGGTCTCCAGCGCGCTCGTCGCATCGATGGGAAGCCACATGAGCGGCGTATCGCCCGTGCTGAGCGTCGCGCGTGCCAGCTCCGGCTGCTCGCGCAACACGTGGTGCAGGCGCTGGACGCGACCGGCGTACGTGAGTTCCCACACATCGCGGCTGTACCGCCCCAGGAGTTCCACCATGCCTGCCTGCTGGGCCCACGAGGCGACGCCGAGCGGGATCGCGTGGTGGCGCGTCTCGCGAACATCGACTTCGGCACCGCGCGCGATGAGCACTGCCGCGGATCGCTCGGCGCCCAGGTACGCGGCGACATGGAGCGCGCGTCCATGAGTCGCGGGATCCTCGACGTTGGGCGAAATCCCCGCGTCGAGCAACATCTCGACGACATCCGCGCGATCGCGTTCGACGGCGAGGAACAGGGCGCGTTGGTCGGTCAGATACTCCGGATGGCGCGCCAGCTGCGCGCGCACCTGGCGGCGGTCCAGGTTGAGGGATGCATCGACGAGCGCATCGTATCCTTCCAGGACGAGCGGTGTTGGCACGGCGCCGTGGCGTAGGAGCAGCTGTGCCATTTCTGGATATCCGCGGGACAACGCTTCCTGGTACAGCGTGTGCTGGGCGCCCTTCTCGCCGCCGTGCCCGGTGGCCGGCACATTCGGGCCGGCGCCATGTTCGAGCATCCACCGCGCGAGGTCGAGCAGATTCCGATCGATGGCCGCCTCGAGCATGAACCGTGCGCCGTGGTACCGGGGTGCTTCGTCGCCGAGCGATGGGGCGCCGCGCAGGTCGAACATCGGCCACGTGGGGTCCGCCCAACCGGCGCCGGCTCTCCGCCTAACTGAGTGCTCGCGCATCGACTCGAGCAGCCAGACGATGTCATTGTCGAGGCGCGGCCGTGACGCGTGATTCCCGAATACGTTGTACAGCACCTGGCCGTCGAACGGATCGGCGCCGCGCTCGAGCAGCAGCCGCGTGAGCTCGCGCGCCGCGGGGTGCATCGACGCCTGCTCTTCGCCGCGGCCGAGGACGCCGGTGAGGGCGGTGTAGTGAATGTCTGCGTTGCCGCCCAGGTAGAACGCGTTCGGATCCGCCCCGTGATCGAGCAGCAATCGCGCGATCGCGACGGCGGCGTCGCTGGTCGTGATGGACGGCAGGCGTGCCGCACACCGATAGAGGAGCGGCGGCCACGATCGTGGCCCGCCTAACGCGAAGGCCGCCGGCGGGTGGTCGTCGAGGACGTGTCGTACGTGCTCCGGATCGCCGCACACGACGGCGGTGGAGATGTTGGCGCGCGCGATCTCCGGATTCCGTTCGAGTATGCGTTGCGCGTCGTGCATGGCCATGGCGCGCTGCGACCCGCCAACGCGCCAGTCGAGGCACGCCAACCGGAGAAAGTCCGCGACACGATGCTCGAAGTCCCGCCCGGTGCGCACTCGAACACCGCCCGCGTTGTTGTGCTCGAAGAGGCGGGCGATCGTCTCGACCCCCTTGTCTCTCGCCAGCTCGACCAGCGTGCGGCCTGCCGAGTCGTGCGCCGAGAGATTGGCGCCGCGGTCGATGAGGAAGCGCACCGCATCCTGCTTGCCATTCGCGACCGCAAACGCGAGCGGCGTCCATGCAGGGTCGAGCCACGGCCGCGACGCTCGTTCCCCGGTAACGTACTCGCCGAATACGCGGTCGAGCGCGACGGGATCGCGCGCGAGAATGCTGGGAAGGCGATCGTTCCGGTCGAACAGCATCGCATCGAAGATGTCGATTGTCCCATCGAGAATGAGATCGCGAACCTCCGTGTGGCCCGCGTAATTCGCCCAACCGGCTGGCGTACCCCAGTACTTGTCCTCGCGGTTCGCGGGACTTGCGCCGTGCGCGAGGAGCGCGCGCACGGCGCCGGCATTTCCGCGAAACGCGGCCGCGTGGAGAGCCGTGTAGCCGTGCGTCCCGTCGACCGAGGTGCGGGGGTCGTCGCGCACGTGCACCGACGCGCCGCCCCGGATCAACGCGTCGATGACTGCCGCCGAAGCCCTCTCGCTGGCGCGGATAATGAGGGTGCCCCAGCGACGGCCTGGCCGCAGGGCATCCGGATCGTCGGCCAGGAGTCGCTGGATGTCATCGTGGCGCTCCAGCGCGACCGCGGCCGGGAGTCGCAGGTCCGCACCGTGGTCGATGAGCTGTTGGGCCATCGCGCGCTCGCCGCTCAGGGCTGCCTGATCGAGAGGCGTTAGGCCGGCCTCATCCTCGGCCTCCATATCGGCGCCCAGTGCCAGCAGCGTGGCGAGCGACTGGGCCTGTTGCTTGATGATGGCAAGGTGGAGCGGCCGGCGCCGATGGTTGACGCGGTCCATGGGCCGATCGAGCTCGGCAGGCGCGCGCGCCGCCAGGTCGCGAATGGCGTCCATCACGCCTAACGCAACGGCGGAGCCCATGGTGTGGCGCGCGCCGTGGGAGAGAAGGTATTCCGCGACGTGCCGGTGCAGCGGACCGAAGCACGTCGCCCAACCAATGACCTCGAGCTCGTGGAGGTCGCCCGTGCCGATCGGATCGGCGCCGTGCTCGACGAGACGCCGGACAATGTCGAGACGCCCGCGCTCGGCCGCGAAATGGAGCGGCATCGCGTTGTCGCCGTCATCGCGCGCGTTCGGATCGGCGCCGTGCGCGAGCAGCACGTCCACAACCGCCGCGTTCATGCGGTTCATCGCAAAGTGCAACGCCGTGCGCTGCCCGGTGTGCGTGCCGAGAGTCGCGCGCTCGCTGACGATGCCGGAATGGGCATCGAGCAGCTCAGTCACGCGCGCGGCATCGCCCCGTTCGGCGGCCGCGAGCAGCGCCTGAATCGCCGCGTCGCGCGACGTGACCGGCGAAACGGTAGTGGACTGCCTGAGCTCGCTCGTGAGCGCTGCCCAACCGGAGAATCCATACTCCAACGCGAGCGCGTGCTGGACGTCACGGAGGCCGGGATTGGCTGGAGCGCCCGGGCGGACGCTCGCGAATCGCGCCCGTGCGTCCGGGTCGTTCGCGCGAAGCTCCGCGAGCCATCGCTTCGCTTCCCTCTTGAGATGCTCGAGGGAACTGCGGGGCGTGAGTTTCCTGATCATGGAACCCTTCCTCCACGTGCGCGCCCGAAGTCCGCTGAGTACAGGCAGGAAGAAGGTTCGATGGGTGCAGCGAACCAGATGGGTGGGAGTAATCCCCCTTGCCGCGGACAGGAGGCGCCCCAGCGCGCGCTGCACTATTGTTGCGCACGCCGGGGCTGGCTGTCAAGCGATGGCATGCCGGGCTGACCCGGCGATCACCCCCCTACTTTCTCGTCTTCGTCAGTGAGCCCAACGGACCCAGGCTCAGCGAACCATCGCGCTCGATGCCGAACGTCATCTCGTCTGCCATACCGTGCCGTGGATCGTGAATGACCAGGCTGTCGCGCCGCACCTCGTACGTCATCGATTGCGCACCCTGGCCCTGCATCGACACCA
This sequence comes from Gemmatimonadaceae bacterium, assembly GCA_025450035.1. Classification (GTDB taxonomy): domain Bacteria; phylum Gemmatimonadota; class Gemmatimonadetes; order Gemmatimonadales; family Gemmatimonadaceae; genus JADGGM01. The sequence goes on along the minus strand of JANWIF010000091.1, from coordinate 346 downwards.
CCTTGCCGCCGGCGAGTTCCATCGCGAACTCCCCGGACGTGCTGTTGTAGTACTTGCCGTCGATCGCGCTCCCACCGGAGCAAGCCGACGCGAGCGCAGAGAGCAAGACAATGGATGCAACGAAACCGAAGTGGCCGTGGATGGCGTGCGGGCGCATGGGTGGCTCCTGTGACTGTACCGGGTAAGCGAGCGGGATACGGCGGACGCGAGTGTCCACATCCCATTGCGCGCGATCGGACCGATTCACGTCACCGCGCGATCCACGGTCCGATGCGGCCTGCGCGCCCGTGCGCCCCCCGCCAGGGCGGCCCCCGGCCGGGCGGGGGGCGGGCCGGCGGGGCGGCGG
>JANWIF010000090.1 GCA_025450035.1 Gemmatimonadaceae bacterium | reverse complement strand
GCCGCGTGGCACAGGAAGCGCTCCGCCTGATGCTCGCCGCCCACGATGGCAAGCCGCTCCCCGCCATCGACACCACGACCGACGTCCCCGCCGGCCTGGCCCACGCGATCGCCGGCCGATACGGCACCGGCGACAACGCCGTGGATCTGGTGCGGAGTATGGGGCACCTGTATCTCGATCCGGCGCGCGGCGGCCAGCGCACGGAACTGCATGTGCTGCGCGACACGCTGATCGCCGACGGCCGGCTCGACTTCGGCACGCGCGTGGTGCGCGCGGGCGATGACGCGATCGTCATCGCGCACGACACCCTTCGGCGCGCCGCGCAGCCACTGCCGGCGCCCATACCGGAACGCTGGCGCGGCCTCGTGGGCGAGTACGGATGGGACCACGAGACGCTCTACATTCTGGAGCGCGATGGCAAGCTGCAGGCGCTCATCGAGTGGTTCTTCCGCTATCCGCTCGTCGAGGTGTCGCCGAACGTGTTCCGCATGCCGAGCTGGGGACTGTACGACGGCGAACGGCTCGTCTTCGCCCGTGACGCGAGTGGTCGCGCCACCCGCGTGGTGGCCGCCGGCGTGTCGTTTCCCCGGCGCGCCACGGGCCCGGACGACGGCTCGCAGTTTCACATCACGCCCCTGCGTCCGCCGAGCGAGCTGCGCGTCGAAGCGCTGGCCGCGCATCCGCCGCACGAGACGGGCCCGTTCCGGGCGTCGGATCTCGTGGAGCTGGTGAAGCTCGACACGTCGATCAAGCTCGATATCCGCTACGCGTCGTCGAACAACTTCATGGGCACACCACTGTACCAGGAAGCGCGGGCGTTCATGCAGCGCCCCGCCGCCGAGGCCGTGGTGCGCGCCAGCCAGTGGCTTCACGCGCGCGGGTATGGGCTGCTCATTCACGATGCCTACCGCCCCTGGTTTGTGACGAAGATGTTCTGGGATGCGACGCCGGACGACAAGAAAGTGTTCGTGGCCGACCCGTCAGAGGGCTCGCGCCACAACCGCGGGTGCGCGGTGGACCTCACACTGTACGATCTCACCACCGGCCGGCAGGTGACCACAACCGGCGGGTACGACGAGATGACGGATCGCAGCTATCCGGACTACCCGGGCGGCACGTCGCGCCAGCGCTGGCTGCGGGCGCTGCTGCGGCAGGCGATGGAGATGCAGGGGTTCAGCGTGTACGAAGCCGAGTGGTGGCACTTCGACTACAAGGATTGGCGTTCGTACGGGATCGGGAACGTGGGGTTCGACGCGATCGGGGGCGGCGGGCACAACTGAACGAGGTGGTACGGCCCGCGGCCGGCCTTGCCGGACCCGCGAGGATATAGTATACTGGCGCGGCGAAAATAGTATACAATTACTTCCCCATATCTGGCACACCGCGCGGTCCGCCCGTCTCCGCGCCGCCGATAGGAGGACCGGGTGCTGCGCACGACCTCGATCCGATCGCTCTCTCGCACCGTCACGCTCGCCGCCAGCCTCGTCGCGGCCGCCGCGCCTGCCGCCGTCCCGGCCCAACGCGCCAACACCACCGCTAACTCCGCCCTCGCATCGACCATCGATAGCATCGTCGCGCGCCCGGAGTACCGCCACTCGTTCTTCGGCGTCGCGATCTACTCGCTCGATACCCGCCAAACGATCTACGCCCGCAACGCAGACAAGTTCTTCGTCCCCGGCTCCACCACCAAACTGCTCACCGAAGGCACGGTGCTGGAGCTCCTCGGCGCCGACTACCGCTTCCACACCCGCGTCTATCGCACCGGGCCCGTGGACCGCGATGGCACCCTGGACGGCGATCTCGTCCTGGTCGCCAGCGGTGACCCCGACCTGTCCGGCCGAATCCAGCCCGATGGCTCCCTCGCCTTCGAGAACGAAGACCACGCCTACGGCGGCAGCGTCGACACCAAAGCGGTGCCCGGCGATCCGCTGGCCGTCATTCGCGAGCTGGCGCACCAGGTCCGCCAGCACGGCATCACCGCCGTGCGCGGTCACGTCATCGTGGATGCCAGCCTGTTTCCCGACGGAGATCGCGAGCTGGGTACGGGCGTCGTGATCTCGTCGATCGTGGTCAACGACAACGTGGTCGACGTGACCGTCAGCCCGGGAACGAAGCCAGGCGACGCCGCCTCGATACACGCATCCCCGACGACTGCATACGTCACGTTCATCAACAAGGCCACCACTGGCGCGGCAGACTCGCGGCCGGACATCAACTGGGCATCCGACAGCACGGCACCAGACGGCTCGCACGTGGTCACGGTGACGGGGAGCATGCCGGCCGTCAAGCCGAGCATTCTGTTCAGCTACGCGGTACCCGAACCCACCCGCTTTGCCGAAGTCACGTTCGCCGAAGCGTTGCGCGAGCAGGGCGTTCGGGCGGCGGTGGACCGCCCCGGCACGCCCACCGACCTCAAGGCGCTCGCGGCCTCGTACACTGATGCCAACGCGGTAGCCGAACACGTGTCGCCGCCGCTGTCGCAAGAGGTCAAGGTCACGCTCAAGGTGAGTCAGAATCTGCATGCGAGCATGGGCCAGTTTCTGCTCGGCGCGCTCGTGGCGCACAAGAACGCGGACCTGAAGGCCGGATTTGCGTTGGAGCGCGCCTTCCTGCAGCGCGGCGGGCTCGATCTAACCGGCGCGTCACAGGCCGATGGCGCGGGTGGATCGGCGCACTTCACGCCCGATTTCATGGTGCACTTTCTCGCCTACATGGCGACGCAGAAGGACTTCCCGGTGTATTTCGCCGCGCTGCCAGTTCTGGGTCGCGACGGCACGCTCTGGAACATCCAAGTAAACTCTCCCGCCGCCGGTCATGTGCACGCGAAGACCGGGACCTACGAGCGGGACGATCTACTGAACGACATGATGATGGTGGACGGGAAGGGATTGGCGGGGTACATGACCACCGCCGACGGGCGGCGGCTGGCCTTCGCGCTGTATGCCAACAACGTGCCGGTCTCGACGGCCGCGGGCGCCATCGAGCAGACCGTCGGGCAGGCGCTGGGCGAGATCGCCGCTGCGGCTTACACCACCACGCCATGAGTTCGGACGCCGGTTCGCGAGGGGCTCCGCGGCCGGCTTGATTGTATACAATTAGTTGACGCATTATAGCACACAAAATTCTGCCCGGCGGTCGCCCTCCGACCCGCCGGTTTCCGCCGGCGTTCCGCCGGCACCGTCGCCCCGTCGTCCCCGTCGTCCCCGTCGTCCCCGGTCCCTGTCGTCCCCTTCGTCCCCGTCGTCTCCACTGCTCCATTCCCGTCTGCGGAGGTTGACCGTGCTCCAGCCCGCATCAGTTCCCCCCCACGTCCCACGCGGCGCCGGCCTCCTGGGCCGGTGGCGCGAATCGTGGCTCACCGCCCTCGCCCTCCTGCTCTTCCTCGCCTTGGGCGCCAGCATCGCCTTTGCCCAGGAGCCCGGCACTATCGCCGGCACGGTCGTCGCCGAAGGGTCGCTCCGCCCGTTGTCCGCCGTTCAGGTCGGCACCGCCGATGGCAAGGGCGCCATCACCGACGCCGGCGGACGGTTCCGCCTCACCGGCCTCACCGGCGCCCAAGTCACCATCACCGCGCGCCGCATCGGCTACCGCTCCGTCACCAAGACGTTCAACGTCGGCGAGGAGCACGCCGACCTCGTCCTCACCGAGGCGCCAATCCAACTCAACAAGGTCATCGTCACCGGCACGGCCGGCGGACAGGAACGGCGCGCGATCGGCAACTCCGTCACCCAGATCAACGCCCCCGACGTCACGGCCGTCGCGCCCGTGAGCGACGTGCAGTCGCTCATCAACGGACGCGCCCCGGGCGTCGAGATCCTCCCGGGGACGGGACAGGTCGGCTCGGGCTCCAAGGTCCGCGTTCGCGGCATCTCCAGCCTCTCCCTCACCAACAACCCGTTGCTCTACGTAGATGGCATCCGCGTCGACAACGACCAGAGCACCGGACCGAATGTCCAGGCGTTCGGATCGAACGTCATCTCGCGGCTCAACGACTACGACCCCAACGACATCGAAAGCATCGAGATCATCGAGGGGCCGGCCGCCGCGACCCTGTACGGCACCGAAGCCGCCGGCGGCGTGATCCAGATCATCACCAAGAAAGGCGCGGCCGGCACCAACACCTGGGGCCTAACCGTGAAGCAGGGCACCAACTGGTTCATGAATCCGGAAGGCCGGTTCCCCGCCAACTACTGGATGGACCCGAGCACCAACACGCTCCAGTCCATCGACTACAACAAGCTCGTCCAGGAAAACGGCGGCCCGATCTTCAGCAGCGGCTACAACCAGTCGTACGCGCTCAACCTGAGCGGTGGAACGACCAAGGCACGCTATTTCGTGGCCGGCAATCTCGACAATAACAACGGCGTGGAGCCCAACAACCAGTTCAAGCGCTACGGTGGCCGCGCAAACCTCACCATCACGCCGACCGACAAGGTGGACGTCACGGCCAGCCTGGGCTACAGCAAAGGGCACACGGACCTGAGCCTCGAGGCCGGCGGCGGCGGCGCGATGTGGGAAACGCTCTTCTCCACGCCCCAGAACCTCGCCAGCAACGCGAAAGGATTCCGCGACTACCCGCCGGGCATCAACTATCTCGCCATCTCCGACTGGCAAGACGTAAACCGCTTCACCGGGAGCGTGCAGATCAACCACCATCCCACGAGCTGGTTTGTCCAGCGGCTGGTGGTCGGCAGCGACGTCACGCACGAAGTCGACGCCGAGCTCGTGCCGCACCTCACCGATTCCCTGACCCAGTACTTCGATCCCACCACCGCGTCCGGCTACAAGGACCAGGTGGGACGCGACCTGACGACGAACACCGTGGACTACAGCGCGACACTGAACCTCCCGATCAAAACGGGCCTGGTGTCCAGCACGTCGTTAGGCGGGCAGTATTACCACGAGCTGACCGACAACACCGAGGTCTATGGCGAGGGCTTCCCGGCGGCCGGACTCACCGCGGTGTCGTCCGCCGCGCGTACGGTGGCGAACGAAGACTACGTCGAAAACAACACGCTCGGTGGATACGTCCAGGAGCAGGTGGCATGGAACGATCGCCTCTACCTCACCGTGGCGGCGCGCGAAGACCGCAACAGCGCATTCGGCGCAAACATCAACCACCAGTTCTACCCCAAGGCAAGCGCGAGCTGGGTCGTGAGCGAAGAACCGTGGTGGCACCTGAGCTGGCTCTCGGAAACACGGCTCCGCGCCGCGTTCGGCGAGTCGGGCAAGCAGCCCGACAACTTCGCCGCCCTCAAGACGTACAGCGCAGCCACTGGGCCGAACGGACAGGGTATTCTGACCCCGCAATTCGTGGGCAACGCGAATCTGGGACCCGAGGTGAGCCGCGGGTTCGAGGGTGGCTTCGAATCCAGCGCGCTCGATGACCGCATTGGCGTCGACTTCACCTACTACAACCAGACCACGCACGACGCCATCGTGGCCCGCGACATCGCGCCATCGCAAGGTTTCCCCAACTACGAGTACGTCAACGCCGGCACGCTCCGGAACGTGGGCGTCGAACTCCAGGTGCACGGACAGCCGGTCCGGCGCAAGAACCTCACGTGGGACCTCACCTGGAACATCGCCACGAACCACAACAAGATCCTCAGCCTCGGCCAACCCGCCGGAGACTGCTCCACCGACAGCCTCGCACAGGTGCACACGGACTGCAGCATCGTGCTCGGCAGCCAGCAGCATCGCGTCGGGTACCCCGCCGCAGCCTTCTTCAGGGAAAAGGTCGTCAGCGCAAAGCTCGACGCCAACGGCCAGGCGATCCTCTCGTCCGTGATGTGCGACGGCGGGCCGGCGAATCACGACCAACCCGTTCGGTGCTACGACGATGCCGGCAACCTGATCGCGCCGCGCGTCTTCCTCGGCTCGTCCACGCCCACCACCGAGGGCGGCGTCGGCTCCACCATCACGCTCTGGGGAAAACTGCGCGTGTATGCGCTGGTGGACTACAAGCTCGGCTTCCGCAAAACCGACAACAACCTCCGCGCTCGCTGCCAGGTATTCGAGACGTGTCTCCAGAACATCTATCCTCAGAACTACAATCCGTCGCTCATCGCCGGCATTCAGTCGCCGGATGTGCTCGACGACTGGGTGTTTAACGACGCCAGCTTTGCCAAGCTGCGCGAGATCTCCGTGAGCTACCAGCTGTCCGATCAGCTCGCGTCGCGCCTTGGCGCGTCACGCGCCTCGATCACGATCGCCGGCCGGAACCTCCACACGTGGACCAAGTGGACCGGACTCGATCCCGAAGCGCTGTTTCTCGGCGATGGCTTCGGCCAACACACCGTGTTCGAGCAGGATCAATTGCCGCAGCTCGCCCAGTTCGTGGCCACCGTCAACCTGTCCTTCTAATGCGCTCCTTCCATTCCACTCATCATCGACAAGGCGGGAGATCAGCCATGACGTCGCACTTCTTCCGGCGAATCCGAGTGATGCCGCTGCGGTCCGTGCTGTGGACCGCGGCCATGGCGTCGCTACTCGGGTCCGTCTTTGCCTGCAATCGGCTCCTCGACGTCCAGGCGCCAAGCCGCGTCCCGGCGTCCATTCTGGACGATCCTTCGCAAGCACAACTGCTCGTGGCCGGCACGCAGGCGGACTTCGAATGCGCCTTCGCCAGCTACGCCGTCGTGAGCGGCATGATGGCGGGCGAACTCGAGGATGCCACGTTGTCCGCCGGCCGGTGGGATTACGATCGGCGCACCGTGCAGTCGGGCGATCCGTTCGGCCCGAACCAATGCAACGACGGCAGCTTCCTTGGCGTGTACACGCCGCTCTCGATCGCACGCTACGACGGCGATCACGCGGTGAGCGATCTCCAGGGGTGGACCGACGAACAGGTGGCTGACCGGCACCTGCTCATCGCCACCGCCAGCGCCTACGCGGGCTACAGCCTAACGCTGCTCGGCGAAGGATTCTGCTCGGCGGCGATCAACGTGGGACCGCAGCTCATGCCGCCGGCGCTGTTGGATTCCGCCACCGTGCGATTTACGACCGCGATCACTGAAGCCACCGCCGCGGGGGCATCCGGGTCGGACGTGCTCAACCTGGCGTTGGTGGGGCGCGCGCGCACGGCGCTCGATCTCGGAAATACGGCCGGCGCCGACGCGGACGCCAAGCTGGTTCCGGCAGACTTCGAGTACGATGCCACGTACGGATCGGAAAATGGACGCCGCGAGAACTACGTGTACGAGCAGATCAACAAGAGCCCGTTCAACACGGTGGGCCAGCAATTCAGGAACATCTCGTACGATGGCACGCCCGATCCGCGCGTGCCCGTGGTGTTCAACGCCGCGGTGCGTATGTTCGACAATCGCGTGGGACAGTTCCAACAGATGAAGTACACAAGCATCGACGCGCCGATTCCGTTAGCTACGGGAACCGAGGCACGGCTCATCGTCGCCGAGGTTGAGGGCGGACAGACCGCGATCGACATCATCAACTCGCTCCACGCCGCTGCGGGCCTGCCGCCGTACAACAACAACAATCCCGATAGCATCAAGGCACAGGTCCTCTATGAACGAACGGCGGCGTTCTTCCTCGATGGTCATCGCCTTGGCGACGTGAATCGACTTGGCCTTCCGCTCTTCCCGGCGACCGGCACACCATATCCCAGCGATCCGGGCACGCCCGGCACGAGCGCCAAGGGCGGCTTCTACGGGCAGACCACGAGATTCCCGCTTCCCGACAAGGAGCGGTTCAATAATCCCAACATCCCGTCCGGCACGGTGCCGGGCTGCTGACGATCGACGCCTGACCACCCGAACCCAGGAGGATATCGCACGATGAAATGGCCACTATTGCTGCTCTCCGTCGCGAGCGTTGGCTGCGCCACGTCGGGCCGGCCCGCGGCTCCGGCTCCACTCGCCGGACCGTACGACCTCGTGATCGAGGGCGGCAAGGTGGTCGACGGCACCGGGAATCCGTGGTTCTACGGTGACGTGGCGGTGACGGGCGATCGCATCGCCCGCATCGCCCCGGCGGGCATGCTTGCGCACGCG